>JADLAF010000234.1 GCA_020848375.1 Ignavibacteriaceae bacterium | reverse complement strand
AGTGCAATTACCAGTTCCTCATTTGTGGGTATTCTGAGGATTTTGGCTTTTGACCCCTCAGCAGAAAGATCAATTTCCTTATTTTCATTTTTAGCCGGATCGAGCTTCAGTCCGAGGAATTCAAGATCCTGGCAGACTGCATCTCGTACTTCAGAGGAGTTCTCACCAATACCGCCGGTCAGGACAAATGCATCAAGCCCGCCCATTGCTGCTGCATAAGCTCCGAGATATTTCTTAATGCGGTAGCAGAAAAGATCAAACGCTGTTTTGGCGCGTTTGTTGCCTTCCTTCATGCTGGCTACCACTTCGCGCATATCGCTCGCCTCACCGCTAATGCCGATAAGTCCGCTATGTTTGTTTAGCAGTGTATTGGCTTCAGAAAGGGAGAGACCCTCTTTACCCATGATATACAGAATAACAGAAGGGTCAAGATCACCACTTCTGGTGCCCATGAGCAGACCTTCAAGGGGAGTGAAGCCCATGGTGGTATCAATTGACTTACCATGTTTCACTGCAGCCATTGAGCATCCGTTGCCCAAGTGTGCGGTTACAATTTTGAGTTCACTCTGTGTTTTACCGAGCGTTTGCGCAGCGATTTCAGCAACATAGCGGTGAGAGGTTCCGTGGAAGCCATATTTACGGATTTTATATTTGCGGTAAAGCTCGTAAGGTATTCCGTAAAGAAACGCTTCTGGCTTCATGTGCGCGTGAAATGATGTGTCAAAGACCCCGCACTGAGGTGCTTCGGGAATGATCCTTTTTACTGCCTGAATACCTTTTATGTTGGGAGGATTGTGAAGCGGTGCGAGATCAATATTATTCTGCAGTACATTTATTACTTCATCAGTTATATATACTGAACCGCTGAATTCTTCACCTCCGTGAACGACACGGTGACCCACTGCCTGTATATCATCCTTATCATCAAGCACTCCGTGATTTTTGCTCAGGAGTACCGCAAGAACGTATTCAATGGCAACGGTATGATCAAGAATTTCACTAACTAAGCGGATTGAATCACCGTCAGCACGTGAGTGAAAAAGAACCGCGTCAGTCATCCCGATGCGCTCAACACTTCCCTTAGCGAGGGCGTGATGAGAAACAGTATCAATAAACTGATATTTTATGGATGAGCTGCCGCAGTTAAGAACCAGAACTTTCATTACTAAACTTTCAATTAGAGTGAACTATTTTACCATCATCATCATACTTGTAAAAACCTTCGCCGGTTTTTTTGCCAAGTTTCCGTTCGCGCACTAATTTTCTTAAAATAGGGCAGGCGCGGTATCTCGGTTCGCCGAGGGTTTTCCAGAGAGTATCCATCCAGGCAAGCACCTCATCAAGCCCCATCATATCAGCCATCTCAAGGGGACCATATTGGAAGTTATATCCGAGTTTCATAGCAGTGTCAATATCTCTTGCTGAAGCAATACCTTCAAGAAGAATGTGCATTGCCTCGTTCAGAAGAGGAACGATGGCGCGGGTGGTTACAAATCCGGGATACTCATAAACTTCAACTGCGGTCTTACCGATCCGCTTTGCAAAATCGCGAATGGTCTTTACGGTATAGTTGGAGGTTTTAAGACCTTTAACCAGTTCGACAAGGGGCACTTTAGGAACCGGGTTCAGAAAGTGCATTCCGATAATCTTTTCAGGCCGTCTGGTCTCCTCAGCCAGTTTGGAAAGACTGAGTGTTGAAGTGTTTGATACAAAGATAGTTTCAGGTTTAGCAATTTTATCTGCCGTTCTGAATATCCCAGCTTTCAGATCATAATTTTCATCCACTGCTTCAATAATCACATCTGCCTCAGCCAGATCATTGGAGTCAACGGACCATCTGATGCGGCTCATGATGGCTTTTTTCTCTGACTGGGTCATTGCCCAGCGCTTAATTTCACGATCAATAGAATCACCCAGCATCTCGCTGGCGTGCTTAACTGATTCCTCTGATTTTTCTATGATAAGAACATCGAGTCCTGATGCAGCGATGGTCTGGGCAATGCCCTGACCCATCAGTCCGCCTCCAATAATGGCTGCATGATTGATGATTTCAGTATCAGAGACACGGCTCTTTTTTATTAAATCTTCAAAATTAAATTTTTCTTCCATTCCAAATCCGAATTAAATACAAATCATAATGTGCAAAAACCGTACCGCAAAACATTCATTTAACAAACGATTAAAGGGGAAGTCGGCTCCTTCCGATTCTTAAAACTAAAAAAACAGATGGAAATCCTCCTTTTGGGATTATTTCTCCTGCGCGTGAGTTCCGTAGCCGTAGTACTTTCCATAAGCAATAAGCGCTAAAGCAGAAACCAGACCAATAGCCGCAAAAATCACCCAGATCATGTAAGCACTGTCATAAGCAGTGAGCGCCTGTTCAGCAGTCAGAGTTGCCGGGTCGGGGCAGTACATTGTTAGCAGGTAGCCGGAGATGCCAAAGCCGAGTAATGATGCTAAAAATGAGTGGAGGTGGCCGAAGCCAAGGTATAATCCTTCCTCTCCTTTGGGTGCCTGGAGCGAGAAGAACTCAAGATAACGGGGGCTGATGAAACACTCTGCCAGTGCCTGAAAGATAATTCCTATGATCATCATTACGGTGACCGGGTGAGCATTAAAAAATCCGAAGATGCTGATTTCGGTTCCTGTGATTCCCGTCAGCCAGGGACTCGCGGCCATGATCAGAGCAGAAACCGGCATAATGAACATCCCAACGGTCATTGTGCTCAGGGCGGAATACTTTTTCATGATTTTGTTAACCACAATCACAAATGTTACAACCACAAGAGGGTTCACGTTTGCAATCCACTCCGGGGAGGCAGACTGTCCGACAAGCCGGATTACATACTTGGGCATCGTGGCGTAGAGCTGATGGAAAATTATCCAGAAACCGGTTATGATCAGGATGAGAACAACCAGCCGGGTGTTTTTAACTACGCGGATCATGCCGTCCACAATTTCCTTCGCCGACTTCTTTTCTCTCTTAGACTCAACTCCTTTGTAATACATGAAGACAGCAGCGAGGGCCACAAAGCAGAGTGCGGCTGAGTAATAGTTTACTGCTTCGAGACCGAGTTCAAGCCGAATCGGGTAGGCAAAAGTTTTACCAAGGAAGGAACCGACGTTTACCATCGCGTAAAATATGGAGTAACCGCGGGCTCTGTTCGCCTCATCGGTTGTTACTGCAACCGTTCCGGTAATAACGGATTTAATAAAAGAACCGCCGATCATTACAATCACGAGTGAGGGAATGACAATTGCTTTATAGGGAAAGAGTCCAAGTGAAAAATAACCCACTGCCAGCAGGAAAAAAGCCAGGAGGAGTGCTTTTCTGAATCCAATCCGGTCAGCATACGCTCCGGCAAATGGGGGCAGAAAATAAAGCCCGGCTGAGAATACACCGCTTATCCACGCAGACCAGATGTCATTAAAGCCGACAACATTCGTCAGATATAGGGTGATTCCGATGAAAATGGCGTAGTAGGCGGAGCGTTCAAAAAGTTCAACAATGTTTGCAGTCCAGAATGAAGCAGGAAATTTTGTTTTTTCAGTTGAGGTAGATGACGTCATAACTCTCTAAAAATGGTAAAACATTTGGGTAAAATACCTATTTTGCGACAATATTAAGGCAGAATTGAGAAACATAAGGTGGAGAGCAGAACATTTTTTATTCGAGCGTAGTATAAGTTCTAAAGTAACTGCGAATTAATAACAATCTTCAGCCGAAGGAAAGATGATAGATTTAAATAAAGACTACAAGTCACTTGGCGGAATGGTTTCCGATCTGGATTTTGACACTACAAGCTGGTTCATCATTATTCATAATCTGATGCCGGTTATAGGAGTCCTCTTTTTCGGATTTGATGCTGCTAATATAATTTTTATATATATCACGGAAACGGTGATTATCGGGCTGCTGAATGTTCCGAAAATACTGCTGGCGCAGAAGAATCCGAATGATAATTCTGCTTCTGCACCGTCTGGTTCAATTGGCGGGAGGATATTCATTGTATTGTTTTTCCTGGTGCATTATAATATGTTTAATTTCGGACAGATTACCATAATCCTACCGATGGTGAGCCCTGCGGACGGACTGGATGCCTTCATCGGTTACATTATTGAAAATGAATTTATGCACTATGCTGTGGCTTCAATAGTGATAACGCACGGGGTGAGTCTTTGGTTCGATTACATCGCCCCTAAAGCATATAAGGATGCCAGTCCGGTGCTGATGATGTTTATACCCTATCCCAGGATATTTGTGCAGCAGTTTGTTGCGATTTTTGGTTCTTTTTTGCTGCTGGCATTTGGCGCGCCGGTTATGATGCTGATTTTGCTTCAGTTTCTAAAGATTGCAGTCGAGATTTTCACCCATCAGGTACTCAAAAATGCCTCAAACAGAGGAATGATTTTCACGCCAAATAAGTACGATTGAAGATACAACTTCCGAGCGGTGACCGCAATAGGGTCAAGGCGGGTGAACGGGCGTGTGTCCAGACGCCAAAGGTGTGAAATGTAAACAGTCTCCATCCCATGACTGCTCTGCGGTGGGGTTGTAGAGGGGAAATCATGTTTGCTGCCAATCTGTGACTGTGCTGCAATTGCAATTCAAATTTCATACTTCGCTCTTCTTACTTCATTGAAATTGACCCATTTTAGAGGTACATTTAAAGTTTGTTTTAATGTAAGTCTATGAGTTCGACCCCTTTAATGCTTCAGTACCATAAGATCAAGGAGTCGCACCCTGATGCAGTTCTGCTGTTCAGGATTGGTGATTTCTATGAGACTTTTGCCGAGGATGCCAAAACCGCATCCCGCGTGCTGGGCATTACTCTGACCAGGCGGTCAAACGGGGCGGCGGGGGATGTTCCGCTGGCCGGATTCCCGCATCATGCGCTTGATACTTACCTGCCAAAACTGGTGCGAGCTGGGTTACGAGTTGCAATCTGCGAGCAGATGGAAGACCCCAAACTTGCCAAGGGTATCGTAAAGCGTGAAGTAACTGAAATGGTTACCCCCGGCGTTGCCTTCTCAGAAAAACTGCTTGACCACAAAAAAAATAATTACCTCCTGGCCGTTATGATTTCAGGGGATGCAGCCGGACTTTCATTTTGCGATATATCAACAGGCGAATTTTACGCTTATGAGGTGCACCGCCAGACTCTGCGTGATCAGATTGAACTGATTTCACCTGCTGAAATTCTTGCGCGTAAAACGGATATTGAAATTATAAAGTCTCTCTATGCAGAAATTGAAATACCTGCCCGCTTTACTAAAATTGACGACTGGGTCTATAATCAGGATTATGCCACCGAGCAGCTTTTGCTGCAATTCAAAACCGTCAGTTTAAAAGGATTTGGTATTGAACAACTGACCGCCGGACTTTCGGCTTCAGGTGTGATTATTCATTACCTGCGCGAAACGCAGAAGGCAAACCCCTCACATCTTAACAAGGTGCTGATATATAATCCGTCTGACTTCATGCAGCTTGACCGCTCCACCAAACGTAATCTCGAGATTATATACTCAATGCAGGATGGAAGCAGGGAGGGAACACTTATTTCCATTCTGGATAAAACCGAGACCCCTATGGGTGCGCGGCTTTTAAAGAGATGGGTAAGCGCTCCGCTGAGGAAACTTGAACCGATTCTTCAGAGGCAGAATATCATTGAAGGATTTTATAAGCAGAAGGAACTCCGTTCAGCACTGCGGGAGGAACTAAAAGAAATTGGCGATCTCGAACGTCTGACTTCCAAAATCTGCACAGGACGGGCAACTCCCAGAGACCTGAGCGCGCTTAAAAATTCATTAGAAAAACTTCCGCTTATTGCAGGACGGCTGTTACAGTCATCAGAGCTGGTCATTTCTTCTATGAGTACTTTGCTTTATGATCTGAAAGAGCTTGTTCAGAAAATTGAAACAACGTTGACTGACAATCCGCCTGCATCATTGGGAGAGGGGGGATATATACGCGCCGGGTTCAGTCCGGAGCTTGATGAGCTGCGTGATCTTTCCTTTCATGGTAAGGACTGGATTGCCCGCCTTCAGAAAGATGAACGTGAGCGCACAGGCATCGGCTCTCTCAAAGTAAGTTATAATAAAGTATTTGGCTACTATATTGAAATCAGCAACGCCAATAAAGACAAAGTGCCGGGTGATTATATACGGAAGCAGACCTTAGTCAGTTCGGAAAGATATATAACTCCGGAGCTTAAGGAGTATGAGGATAAAATCCTGACGGCGGATGAAAAGATTGCCGAGCTTGAATATCAGTTATTTAATGAGCTGCGCATTACTGCGGCCACCTACTCAGAAAAAATACAGATGAATGCTCAGGCAATAGCGCGGATTGACTGTTATCTCTCATTTGCTGAGTGTGCTGAAGCATATAATTATATAAAGCCGGAGCTTGATGAAAGCGGTATGCTTGAAATAATTGACGGCCGGCATCCTGTTGTTGAACGAATTCTGAAGCCAGGAGAAAAATTCACGCCAAACTCCTGTCATCTGAATAATGAGGATGCTCAGATCATTCTGCTTACCGGACCAAATATGGCAGGTAAGTCCGTGTATCTGCGGCAGACAGGTCTGATTGTGTTGCTTGCTCAGATTGGTTCGTTTGTCCCCGCGAAAAAAGCTCATCTCGGAGTTATTGACCGCATTTTCACCAGAGTAGGTGCATCAGATAATATCTCTGCAGGTGAAAGTACGTTCCTTGTTGAAATGCAGGAGGCAGCTAATATCCTTAACAACGCCACGTCGCACAGTCTCATTTTGCTTGATGAAATTGGCCGCGGCACAAGCACCTTTGACGGGCTGAGTATTGCCTGGGCAATAACCGAATATATACACGACAACAGTAAGATTGCTGCCAAAACGCTCTTTGCAACACACTACCATGAAATTAATGAAATGGCTGATCTGTTTCCGAGAATCAAAAATTATAAAGTGGAAGTGGTTGAACATGGTGACCGCGTAATCTTTTTACATAAAGTGAGCGCAGGACAGGCAGACCACAGCTACGGAATTCAGGTGGCGCAGATGGCCGGACTTCCGAAATACGTCACCACCCGCGCAAAGGAGATTCTTGCAAATCTTGAATCCAAGGAACTGACCCCGCACCTTGAGAAAAAAGAAAGAATCCGTAAAGCTGCTGAACAACAGGATGAACTACAGATGAGTTTGTTTGAGGTGAAAGATGACAAACTAAGAAAACGGATTGATGACCTGCAGATAGATTCTCTTACTCCGCTTAATGCTCTTAATGAACTTTACGAGCTGAAGAAAAGTTTGAAAGAACAGGAATAACACAAAATGAAAAAATCAGAAATATGTATTAAGAGAGCAATGTTTCTGCTTCTGATAATGGCTGCTGCCGGATGCGGTGACAGACTTTCAGAAGCTGATAAAATTTATATCAGTGAAGTTGATGCTTTCCGCAAGAACAAGGATGTTGAGATGAAATCATCTCCCGGGTCTCCTTTTGTTCAGGATACAGCCGCGCACTGGGCTCCGCTGAAATACTATCCGGTTGATCCGGCTTTTAAGTTTAGCTCTGTACTTAAGCAGTATGAGCAGCAGGATACCGTTGTGATACTCGGGACGAAAGGGGAGGAGAGGAAATATCTTCGGTATGGATACTTCATCTGGAACTTCAGAAATATGGAATATCAAATTAATGTATATAAGGGGAGATCAAGAACCGGAGAGGAGTATGCATCTCTCTGGTTTACCGATGAAACAACAGGGAAAGAAACCTACGGCGTAGGCAGATATATAGATCTTGAACTGAATTCAGATTCAGATCATGAATACACTATTGACTTTAATCTGGCTTACAACCCGTATTGTGCATACAGCAGCAGGTATTCCTGCGCAATCCCTCATAAAGAGGATTATCTTCCGCTTGCCATAGAGGCAGGGGAAAAGAAATTTCACGATTAAACACCGGAGTATGAATTGGTAGTAGTTCTTGATAAGAACGCCTCGCAGGAACAATTAGAAAATGTAATTAAACATCTTGAAGACTATGGTTTTGCAGTGCATAAGTCCACAGGTGAAGAGCAGATTGTGCTCGGAGCCATAGGAGTACGCACAGACTTTGATACACGCAAAGTAAAACTACTTGATGGTGTCTCTGAAGTCTATCGCATAACCGAGCCATTTAAATTGGCCAGCCGTTCTTTCCAGAAGGAAAATACGCTGATTAAAGTAAAAGATGTAGTTATTGGCGGAAGTGAAATTATTGTAATGGCGGGTCCTTGTTCGATCGAAAGTGAAGAACAAATCTTTAAGCTCGCTGAAATTGTTGCTAAAAGTGGAGGAAAAGTTTTGCGCGGCGGGGCATTTAAACCCCGTTCATCACCTTACTCATTTCAGGGACTTGGTGAAACAGGTCTTCAGTTAATGAGAAAAGCCGCGGATGCATTTAATCTGGTGATGGTGACTGAAATACTTGAACCGGCTCAGATAGCACTTGTTGGCAAATATACTGATATCTTTCAGGTTGGGGCAAGGAATATGCAAAATTTCTCTCTGCTTAAGGAACTTGGAAAAGTCGGCAAACCGGTACTGCTGAAACGCGGACTTTCCGGCACCATAGAAGAACTGCTGATGTCGGCTGAGTATATACTTTCCGGCGGAAATAAGGAAGTAATTCTTTGTGAGCGCGGCATCCGTACTTTTGAAACATACACACGCAACACCTTTGATCTTTCAGCCATCCCTGTTGTGCAGAAACGGAGTCACCTCCCGATAATAGCTGACCCTTCACATGCTGTGGGTCTGCGGGATAAGGTGATACCCCTTGCGCGCGCAGCGGTGGCAGCCGGCGCTGACGGTATCATGGTTGAGGTGCATCATGAGCCGGAAAAGGCACTTTCAGACGGACCTCAGGCGCTGCTTCCTTCGCAGTTTGCTGAACTGATGGATCAGGTCAGAAAAATTGCCGAAGTCATCGGCCGAAAAATTTAACAGTAGTTTCAAGCTGACAGTAATTTTTGCCCTGCTGCTTCACAGGGCATTGTTTCTTTTTAAGACGTCCAATGAATTTTCGGACTTATCCTTCAACACCGGAGACAGCTTTTATATATAAACTTCTTATTTTTTTTGTTTTATTTTGTCTGGCACTGCCCGCTCAGGAAACGGAGATCAGAAAAACCTATCATCCGAACGGAATGATACAATCGCAGGGGGAGTATCTTGACGGAAAACTGCATGGCTCGTATATTGAATTCTTTCCTAATGGTCGGCTCTGGAAAGAGTGGAAGTTCAGTAACGGGCTGGAAGACGGTCCTTCCTACTGGTATTTTGAAAACGGGTTGCTCAGCATCGCGTGGAATTATCTGCAAGGAAGGAAAGAAGGAATATCAAAATGGTATTACGAAACAGGTGAATTGTGGGCGGAGCAAACCTATCTGATGGGTGCGCTTGAAGGTATTACAAAAACCTATTACAAAACAGGAGAACTTCAGGGGGAATGGTATTTTGTAACCGGGCTGCTCGAAGGGGTTTCAGTTACATTTTTTCAGAAAGGGGGCAAAGAAGTGGAGCGAAATTTCTTCCGCGGAAAAATGAACGGCAAGGCGTTGGTATATCACGAAAACGGAAAAGTAGCCATTGAGGCATATTATCTGAATGACCGACTTGAAGGGGAGGCATATTTTTATGATTCCGGCGGTGATATTCGCGTTAAAGATTTATACCGTAACGGCGAAATAGCAGAACGGCTTCGCTTTGATGCTTTCGGAAAAAAACTTGATTTCGAAAAGTATGAACGGGCATTCAGCTTTGATGGCGTTTTGCAGAGTGAACTTTTTTACCGGAACGGGAAGAAAGAAAATCTGGGTAAAAGTTACGATGAAACCGGGTTCCTCACCGAGGAGTGGAGTTACAAAAACGATACTTTAAACGGGACTTGCAATTTTTATGAGGTGGGGTGCCTTATCCGCACGGCTGATTACCGCGGCGGAGTGAAGCAGGGGATTGAGAAAGAGTTTTTTCCGGACGGTATGCTAAAGAGTGAAGTTTATTATGAACAGGGACGGAAACACGGTACGATGTTTACCTTTTACCCGACCGGCGGCTTTGAGTATGTTTATACCTACCGCGATGATGAGATTGAGGGGGAGGTAAAGAAATATTATGAGTCAGGTATGCTGGAATACCGATATATTATGACCGGAGGACGGATTGACGGAACTAAAACTGAGTTCCATACGAACGGAAGAATTAAAAAAGAAGAAACCTATACAAATGGACGGCTGAACGGATTCATCAAGGAATATTTCAGCAACGGCATGGTAAAACGCGAAGATTATTACAGAGATGATCAGCTTGCCACCAGCAAATTTTATGATGAGGATGGCAATCTGATTTCCTCTTACGGCTATTAATAATATAACGTTAAAAGGATACAATGATGAAACAACTGATAATATATATTTTGTTCCTGCTTCCCGCTGTTTTGTTCGCGCAGAACGGCGAGGTTCGGGAAAAATTCAGTGACGGGGTACTAAAAAAAATCAGCAATTATAGAGACGGTAAACTCTATGGCGAGGTGCGCAGTTATTATCCGACTGGCGTACTTATGGAGTTAGTCACCTATAAGAATGGAGCACTTGAGGGTCCGAAATACGGTTTTTCGGATTCGGGTATATTGCGTGAGTTTTATACATATTCTGAGGGGAAATTTCATGGTGACTACCGGGGCTATTACGAAGACGGTTCTCTCCGCGAAAAAGGAAGTTATACTTATGGTACTCTTGAGGGTGAGTTCAGGAATTATTATGATTCAGGTGAACTGCAGACCGTATCGATGTTAAAAGCCGGTAAAAAAGAGGGTATAGCAACCGGATTCTTTAAGAGCGGTGCTATTCAGGTTACTGCAAATTATTTTTCGGGGCTGCAGGAAGACACTACAGTATGGTACTATGAGAGCGGACAAATTAAAGGCATATATAATTATACCAAAGGCAATATCCACGGAACTGCAATTGAGTATTTTGAAAATGGAAAAGTCAGTTCTGAAAAACAGTATAACCATGGTCGGGCAAACGGAATTCATAAAATATTTAACGAACAGGGATTGCTGCTATCAGAGATTAACTATCTGAAGGGACTGAAAGAAGGACTTTCTGTTACCTATTATGATAACGGAAAGCAGTGGACGGTGCAGAATTATGTAAGGGATGCATTAGACGGGGAGTCAAAAATCTACCGTAAAGACGGCTCGCTCTGGTATCTGGAGGTATTCAGCAAAGGCAATCCAGTCAGCAGTGTTGAGTATGACGAACAAAAAAAACAAAAAGAGGTAAAGAAATATGAGCAGTGACAGATATACCATCGGTCTTATTCAGATGCAGGTTTCGACCGCGCCTGAAGAAAACATGAAAAAAGGTGAGCACTTTGTGAGAGAAGCTGCTGCCAAAGGTGCTCAGGTGATCTGTCTGCCGGAACTTTACCGTTCACAATATTTCTGTCAGAAGGAAGATATTGAACTTTTTGATCTGGCTGAAACCATACCTGGACCTTCAACAGAACTCTTTGGAAAGCTCGCTGCTGAGCTTGGTATAAGTATTGTTGTCCCTCTGTTTGAAAAAAGAGGAATAGGGCTGTATCACAACAGTCTGGCGGTAATGGATACTGACGGCAGCAATGTTGGTATATACCGCAAGATGCACATACCAGATGACCCGGCTTACTATGAGAAATTTTATTTTACCCCTGGTGATCTCGGGTTCAAGTCATTTGATACGAGGTTCGGCAAAGTAGGCACTCTTATCTGCTGGGATCAGTGGTATCCGGAAGGTGCACGGCTTACTGCCTTAACAGGAGCAACCGTGCTGTTCTATCCGACAGCAATCGGCTGGCATCCGTATGAAAAAGAAGAACATGGTGAAAAACAGCGAGATGCATGGATGACCGTACAGCGCGGACATGCAGTTGCAAACGGCATTTATGTCGCGGGAGTTAACAGAGTTGGTTTTGAGCAGCCGGTTAAAGAGCAGGCAGGAATTCAGTTCTGGGGTTCCAGTTTTGTAGCCGACCCTCAGGGACATATCATTGCTCAGGCATCAGATGACAAGGAAGAAGTGCTGTTTGCAGAGGTTGACCCGGCACACATGGAGTATATACGCCGCAACTGGCCTTTCCTGCGTGACAGAAGAATTGATGCTTATGGTGAAATAACAAAACGATACAGAGATTAATGATGAATAGAAGAATTCCGGCAGAGTGGGAGCCCCACGAGTCAACGCTGATTGCATGGCCTCATAACAAAGCTGACTGGCCCGGTAAGTTCACGCCTATTACGTGGGTCTATGCTGATATCACTGCGAAACTTTCTTTTTCTGAAAAAGTTCGCATTGTGGTGCAGGATCAGAAGCAAAAAGATCACGTGCGGAAAACACTTTCAAAAGTTGAGTACATTGAAGATAACGTTGTATATCATGTAATTCAGACTGACAGAAGCTGGATGAGAGATTCTGCACCAATATGGATTAAAGAAGGTGATACTTCCTTTCCGCTTCTCTTTAAATTTAATGCCTGGGCAAAGTATGACAATTACACATTAGATGTAAAGCTCGGACAGAAGCTGCTTAGTCAGATGAAAGTAAAGGGAAAAAAGGCGGAGAGCTTTAAGAGACATGTTGTTCTTGAAGGCGGAGCGATTGATTATAACGGCAAGGGGCTGCTGCTCACAACAGAGGAGTGTCTGCTTGATCCGGTGCAGCAGGTTCGCAATCCCGGCTGGGGCAAAAAGGAATATGAGCAAATGTTTGCCGAACAGCTTGGCATAAAAAAGGTAATCTGGCTTGGCAAGGGTATAGCCGGTGATGATACTCATGGTCACGTTGATGATTTGGCCCGATTTGTTAATGCGAATTCTATTTTGCTTTGTTCTGAATCAGACAGCAGTGATGAGAATTATGATCTGCTTCAGGAAAATATGGAGCGGCTGAAAGGGGAAAAGAATTTTAAGGGTGAGTCATTTGAGATTATACCTCTGCCGCTGCCTGACCCTGTTGTATTTGACGGAATGCGTCTGCCGGCAAGTTACGCAAATTTTTATATTGGAAATGAAATCGTAATAGTCCCGACATTTAACGATGCAAAAGATTATTTAGCTCTTGGAATTTTGCGCGAGTGTTTCCCCGACAGAAAAGTTGTAGGGATACATTCACTCGATCTGGTGTGGGGGCTCGGAACACTTCACTGCCTGACACACGAGATTCCGGCCTGATTGAAACAGGATATTTTTAAAGCACTAAGGAGATAACCAGTGAGTATTCTCTATTCCTATCTGAAGCAGTACTGGAAATTGGTTCTGCTTGCACTTTCGCTTGCTGCCGTAAATCAGGTATTTTCAATGCTTGACCCGCTCATCTTCAGATACGTGATAGATAACTATGCCACTAAATACAGTGAATACACAGAGTCTGAATTTTTTAACGGCGTTCTGCTTCTGCTTTCCGCCGCGGTTGGTGTCGCATTTGTTTCCCGCGTGGCTAAAAACTTTCAGGACTATTACGTTAATACGATAACCCAGCGGCTCGGTGCGCAAATTTACTCAGATGGACTGAAGCACTCCCTTGAACTTCCCTATCAGAAGTTTGAAGATCAGCGCAGCGGTGAAACTCTTGGCATATTACAAAAAGTCCGCACTGATGTTGAACGACTGATTTCAGCTTTTATAAATGTTATATTCACAACACTGGTCGGGCTCATCTTTGTCCTGGTTTACTGCTTTTCCATTCACTGGGCTATCGCCCCTATTTTCTTCACCGCGGCACCAATAATCGCGTGGATAAGTTCAGTACTCAGCAAAAAGATTAAAAAACTTCAAAAAATAATTGTTGGTGAAACAACCGCGCTCGCCGGTTCAACCACGGAATCACTGCGCAATATTGAGCTCGTTAAGAGTCTTGGTCTTTCCGGGCAGGAAATTGACCGCCTTAATTCCACAACCAAAAAGATTCTAGATCTTGAACTTAAGAAGGTAAAATATATCCGCAGTCTGAGCTTTATTCAGGGAACAATGGTTAACTTTCTGAGGACGAGCATCCTTTTTCTCATGCTCTATCTGATTTTCATTCAGCAGATAACGGTGGGAGAGTTTTTCTCCCTCTTTATTTACTCGTTTTTTATCTTTGGTCCGCTGCAGGAGCTCGGTAATATCATGAATATATACCGCGAGGCCGAAGTTTCAATTCTGAACTTTAAGACGATTATGGAAATTCCCAGAGACAGCAAGCCGGAAAATCCGCTTACCATTGAAGAGCTAAGGACTCTTGATTTTAATAATGTAAGTTTCAAACATACTACAGCACAGCAGCACGCGGTTAAGAATATATCTTTCAGTATGAAAGTCGGCGAAACCAATGCCTTTGTCGGGCCCTCCGGTGCAGGTAAAAGCACATTAGTGAAACTGCTGTTGGGGCTTTATACACCACAGGAGGGAAGAATTCTCTATAACGGCAGGGGACACAATGAGGTTGATCTTGATGCCATGCGTGAGCATATTGGTTTTGTTGCCCAGGATACCCAGCTCTTCTCGGGGACCATTAAAGAAAATCTGCTTTTCGTAAAACCAGATGCAACAGATCAGGAGTGTCTTGATGCACTTTACGGGGCGGCCTGTCACGGGCTTCTTGCAAGAGCAGAAAAAGGTCTCGATACCACAATAGGTGAAGGCGGAGTTAAAGTTTCGGGGGGCGAAAAGCAACGGCTTTCAATTGCCCGCGCTCTGCTCAGAAAGCCCTTTCTGATGATCTTTGACGAGGCAACTTCATCGCTCGATTCACTCACGGAGGAGGAAATAACTGCAACACTGCGTGATATATCTGCCCGCAGAAACTGTATAACGATTATGATTGCTCACCGGCTTTCAACCGTCATTCACGCGGATAAAATCATTGTTCTGGAAAAGGGTGAAATTGCCGAAGCCGGCAGGCATGAGGATTTACTAAAAACAACCGGTCTTTACTATGCCCTGTGGCGTCAGCAGATTGGTGAGAGAAGTGAACGCTCTCTTAAATTGGAAAAAGGGTCAGCGCGGGTATGACTTTTGTCCGGAAGATTCTGCTAATTGTTCTGCTTGTACCCGTCTGTATATACGGACAGGGAGGCAGTCTTGCATTTAAGAGAAATCAGCCGGTCGAGATATACCGGACCTACTATCCTGTTGAATTTTCACCCCAGATATTTGAGTCATTCATGCTTGTCCGAAATGCAAATGACGGTGATCCCCTTGCGCAGCATGAACTCGGGCTGCGCTACCTTACCGGAAACGGATTTGAGCCGGATACCATTAAGGCATTCACCTGGGTTAAACGGGCAGCAGAGCAGAAGTATCCGTTAGCCGCATATAATCTGGGTATCTTTTATATGAATGGTCTGGGCACTGAATGGAATCCCTATCTTGCTTTTGAGAGCTTTCTCTATGCAGCAAGCCGCGAAATTCCGGAAGCTCAGTTCGCGGCCGGGGTTATATATACGGAAGATCTGGTCGTAAGCCGTGATCTTCAGAAAGCAAAATATTGGTTTGAAAAGGCGGAAAAGAGCGGGAGTCTTAATGCTTCTAAAGCGCTTCTGGCTGTTGAAAAGGATATAGCCGCGGGCAATTCTGACAAGCGCCGCGACGAAATTGAGCCCTCAAACCCTATTAGTAAAAACGTTACTCTGCAGTATATAAATTTTACTGATACCACCGTTACCCTGCCGCCTGACTCGCTGCTCCTGGCAGATTTTTATGAAGAACTTTTCAGGACTGCACTTTCTTACAGCACTTTGACGGTGAGAGATTCTGTCCTGAGTGATTCTGCAATTTCGAACATTCTTTCTGCTGAAGAAACATTTGATGGGTATTCATTCCCGGAGGGACTTCTGCTTGTGGGAAGAATCTATCAGCTTCGTTCAAAACCCGGTTCTCCTTCACTCAAGTCATTATATTACTATATACGCGCACTAAAGGAGGGCTCCCCTTATGCCGGGGTATTTCTTTGGCGGATGATTACTGACAACAAATTCTTTTCGCATCTGTATGCGGAGATAAATAAGGGCTCAGCCGAAGCAGAGTATATCTTAAGTTCCCTGCGGCTGTTACGACTTGAATTCGGACTGACGGAAAAGGATGCAGTTGGTCTGCTTGAGCGTTCTGCCGCGAAGCAATTTATACCTTCAATGATCGAGGCAGGTAACATATATTTTAACGGTACCAGTGTTGAACGGAACCGTGAAAAAGCTTTCAGCTACTGGAAATCTGCCGGTGTTTTAGGTGCATATCAGGCAGAACTGAGGGAGTTTGTCGCTTCAGTGGCTCTCGGTGAATCTTACCCCGGAAATTACTCATCACTGATGAATAAGTTGAACACTGGTTATGCACGCGGTTCACTGCTGGCAGAAACAGTGATCGGGTATTTTAATGAGAAGGGAATACTGGCAGAGGAAAATAATTCTGAGGCGTACCGCTACTACCGGAATGCCGCCTCACGGGGAAGTAATCTGGCGTATGCACTGCTTAAAAGTCTGTATGCCAAAGCGGAATAAAAAATTGTGAAATTTGTAGGATGGTTGATAAATTTCCTGCCGGAAGTGTCAAAAGTAACATTCAGGATTAAAAGAATTTCAAAAAAGAGGCAAGCAATATGAAAGCACCAGGAAGTACCGTAAAAGAAATTCTGGCGAATATCCCGGAAGACCGGGCAGAGGCATTTAACAAACTGCACGAGGTTATTGTAAAGAACCTTCCAAAGGGGTTTGAAGCGGGCATAAGCTACGGAGGTCTGGGCTATGTTGTACCCCATTCATTGTATCCTGACGGCTACCATTGCAAACCGAGTGAACCGCTTCCCTTCGCAGGTATTGCTTCACAAAAAAACTCTATCAATTTTTACCACATGGGTATCTACGCAGATCCGGATCTGCTGAAGTGGTTTGTGGATGAATATCCGAAGCACACTAAACAGAAATTAGATATGGGAAAAAGCTGCATCCGCTTTAAGAAAGTAAATGATATTCCCTATAAACTCATTGGTGAGTTGATGAAGAAAATGAGTGTGAAGGATTGGGTAACGATGTATGAGAAAAATTATAAGAAAAAGGGGAAATAGTATACTGTTTGTATTGAGTACTACTTTGTTTCGGTGAGAAGCTCAGTGCTGTAAATACACACCGCGGCGTGTATCTACGAAGACCCGGCGGCGAAAAAGCTCTTTATAAAATGTCGCACTAATTGGTGTAAGTCGGGGGCACTGTAAATACACGCCGCGGCGTGTATCTACGAAGACCCGGTGACGAAAAAACTCATTTTCCTGATTCCGGTGGAATCACATGTTGGCAGCCGGGATATATCATCACTACCTTTCAGAATTAAAAAAACGGGTCATCCCGACGAAGTCGGGGTTAAGCGGGGATGGATTTTGATCGGATTGCGATTAACGGGTCACCCGCGCTGCGGGTTCAAGGCATGTTTTATATATAACTGAGATGATTTCGGTGGAATTCCAAGCTGGCTTGAAAGCTCTTCAAAATTTCTTAGCTGAACTGAAACTGTCAAGATCGTAGGATATACGGTTATCAGGCATAGGGAGGCGTCTGATATTCACATTTGCCTTGCTGAAAAATTCCTCCGCCATAGTGTTATGGTAATCAGAAAATATCACTACCTCAACAATTCCGGCTGTTATTAATGCTTTTGCACAGTTGGTGCAGGGCATATTGGTAACATAGGCAACCGCATTCTTGGTGCTGACACCATTGGCTGAACATTGCAGGATTGCATTCATTTCAGCATGTATCGTCCTGATGCAGTGCCCTTCATGAATCATACATCCGTCATCCTCACAGTGGGCATCTCCCGGAATTGAGCCGTTATATCCGGTACTCAGAATCTGTTTATCGCGTACCAGAACGCAGCCGCAGTGCATACGGGGGCAGGTTGCGCGTTCGGAAACGAGCATGGCAACTTTCAGAAAATATTCATCCCAACTGGGTCTGTGCTGATTCATATTGTTATGGTTTTACTCTGTCTGAAAAAACAAAAAAGCCGTTTTAGAAAAACGGCTTTTTTGAAGTGAATTACGTATTATCTGCCGAGAGAATCTAAATGTTCTTTGCGGGCAAGAAGTGTATCCTTATCCTCAACATGTTTAGGATCAGGAACACAGCAGTCAACCGGGCAAACGGCTGCGCACTGCGGTTCATCGTGGAATCCGACACATTCTGTGCATTTGTCAGGTACGATATAATAAAAGTCGCTGGAGAAGAACCCTTCTGCGCCTGAGGGAGCAGCAGCACCGTCACCATAGGTTGTGCCGGCAAGTTCCCATTCACGTCCGCCCTCATAAATGGCGGTATTGGGGCATTCAGGTTCACATGCACCACAGTTGATGCATTCTTCAGTTATCATGATAGCCATAGTAGTTTCCTTTTTTTCAAGTTGTCGTAAAGAATTTCAATAGTACTAATTAAATATAATTTCAAGACCGGGTCTGATTCAAGTGCAATAACAGGATAATATAATTCTTTTTAAGAATTTACCAGCTACCGCTGGCTCCGCCGCCGCCAAATCCGCCCCCTCCTCCGCTAAAGCCGCCGAATCCGCCCCCGCCACCCCCTCCGCCGAATGACCCCCCGCTGAACCCGCCAAATCCGCCAACATAAATTCCTCTTCTTCTCCGCCCACCTCCGGTAAGAAGACTTATCAAAATAAAAAGAATAAAGAAGATAATTCTCCCAATCGGGAAATTATCATCTTCATTTTTGACTGATTTCACGTCATATTCGCCGGCTATGGCCTTAATGATTGAATTTACTCCAATTTTAATGCCACCGTAATAGTCCCCCTGCTTAAAGTATGGCACAACCTCCCGCCTGATAATATAACTCGCTGTGGCATCAGGCAGAGCCCCCTCAAGCCCGTAGCCGACTTCAATTCTGACTAAGCGGTCTTTTTTAACTATCAGGAAGAGCACGCCATTATCCGTTCCTTTTGAGCCAATTTTATTCTTTTCGGCTGTCTTAAAGGCATAATCCTCAATGGGGTATCCGTCTAACGAGGTCATCATTAAAACGACCAACTGGTTAGAGGTTGAATCAAAATGCTGTTTGACGGTACCTGTCAGTTCAGTTATCTCCTGAGCCGTCAGAGTTGAGGTGTAGTCGGTAACCCATTTGTCTATTGTGGGAACTTCAACCTGAGCCCGGAGAAACGGGCTCAGGAGAATAAGAAGAAAAAACAGGCAGCTGGGTTGTATCAAAACTCAACTTTCGGAGCATTTTCGCTGCCCGGAGCTGACTGGAAGTACTGCTTGTCGCGGAAGCCGAGGAGTCCGGCAATCAGCACAACAGGGAACCTCTTGACGGCGGTGTTATAGAGCTTTACCACATCGTTATATTTGTTTCGGGCGACAGTTATACGGTTTTCCGTTCCCTCAAGTTGTGCCTGAAGCTGCTGGAAACTTTCGTTTGCCTTCAGATCAGGGTAGTTCTCTACGGTTACCAAAAGCCGTGAAATGGCGCCGCCGAGTTCACTCTGTGCCTGCTGGAAGCGCGCGAAGCTCTGAGGGTCATCCAGTACATCCTTTGTAACTGTTAACTGACTTACCTTAGCGCGGGCTTCAGTTACATTGGTAAGAACTTCCTTTTCGAAATCTGCGTAACCTTTCACAGTATTTACCAGATTAGGAATCAGATCAGCGCGTCTCTGGTACTGATTTTCAACCTGACCCCAGGCATTATTAACCTCTTCATTCAATGCGACAAATGAATTGTATGAAGAGATTCCCCAAAAGATGCCCATAACCAATAGTACAACGAAGACGATTCCGCCAATAATGAACCATTTTTTCATCTTCTTAACTCCTTATGATTAGTGAATAATAAAAAAAGACAAATACAATATATACTAATGGTCAGTTTGTGAGACTTCTTGACGGGGCAGGTATTCTGCCGCCCCGGGTAACAAAACCGGAAGAATTAAGAGTACTCACGGGCATGATCGGTGCCCTGCCAAGCAAGCCGCCGTAGTCAACATAATCACCAACTTTTTTGCCCTCCGCCGGGATAATTCTCACAGCAGTTGTTTTATCATTGATGATGCCGATTGCTGCCTCATCCGCAATAATGCCCGCAATGGTAGTAGCCGGTGTAGAACCGGGAACAGCCACCATATCAAGACCAACGGAACAGACGGCGGTCATGGCTTCAAGTTTTTCGATACTCAGATGACCTTTTTCCACAGCGCGAATCATCCCCTGATCTTCACTGACAGGAATGAAAGCACCGCTCATGCCTCCGACTGATGAACTTGCCATCAGACCGGCTTTTTTTACACAGTCGTTGAGCAATGCAAGCGCGGCAGTAGTGCCGGGTGCGCCGACATCTTCCACACCCATTGCAATTAATATATCAGCTATGCTGTCTCCTTCAGCAGGAGTGGGGGCAAGTGATATATCAACAATACCAAATGGTATGCCGTGTTTTTCAGCGACTTTTCTTCCGAGCAGTTCGCCCGCGCGGGTAATCTTAAAAATGGTTTTCTTAATGGTTTCTGCTAACTCCTGAAATCCAGACCCGGAACATGCTTTTACCGCATCCAGAACCACACCGGGACCGCTAATGCCGACATTAAGAGTTACTTCAGGTTCGGTAATGCCGTGGAATGCACCGGCTACAAACGGATTATCTTCAACTGCGTTGCAGAAGACCACGAGTTTGGCGCAGCCGACTGAATCAGCCGCTGCTGTTCTTCTTGCAGTTTCCTTTATTGCTTCAGCCATCATCATAACGGCGTCCATATTAATACCAGCTTTGGTTGAGCCGATATTAACACTTGAACAAACTTTTTTAGTGGTGGAGAGTGCCAGGGGTATTGATTCGATTAATGAAAGATCACCTTTAGTAAACCCTTTTTGCACAAGTGCTGAGTAACCTGCTATATAATCAATACCGATTTCTGCGGCTGCGCGGTCAAGCGCCACAGCAATTTCAACTGCCTCATCGCTTCCGAAGCCGTCACAAAGCAGTGCGACCGGGGTAACTGATACCCGTTTATTTGCGATGGAAATTCCGTATGTGCGTTCAACATCAGCAGCCATGGCAACATGGCGCGAACCAAGTTTTGTTATTTTATCATAAACTTTACCACAAACCACTTTGCTGTTGCGGTCAGCGCAGTCTCTGAGACTGATACCCATGGTGACGGTGCGGATATCAAAATGCTCCACCTCCGTCATCTTGATGGTTTCTAATATTTCTTCAAACTGGTAATTCAATCTAAACCCGTTACTGAAAAATTCGGTTGTTAAATACGGTGCATATATCTGAAGACATCTTCATGCTGGAGATATATCTTTACCTTAAGACGTGCGGCAAGTTCAGAGAGTTCATCCTGAAGCGATTTAAAATCTTTTGATGATCCGGAAAAATCAATCACCATAATCATGGTAAAAAACTCCTGCATGATCTTTTGCGAAAGATCAAGTATATCACAGCCGCTGTTTCCGAGCAGGGTTGATACCGACCCAACTATGCCCGGTGCGTTAATGCCGAACGCGGTTAGGATCGCCCGCTGTGATGAGCCGTTATTTGTACTGCTCTTCGAAAGGATTGCGGGACTATCCTGCAGCTTGCCGGATATATATTTTTTAACTTCTTCGGGATTGGCTTTTTCACCAAGGGCAGAGATTGCCTCAACCGCCCATTCCCTTATTTGTTCTTCATTCACCATTCGGGTTTTAATCCGTTATAATTGTTCTGATAAAAGGATAAAATGCTGTTTTTTATACGGGTATTGTGGTTCTGCCCGAAAAGCTCAGCGTTTTCCAAATTTCCATTATAAAAGCGGAAAAATAGGAAATTTCCTGTCATGATGCCATCAAATATTCGGTCTGCCGCAAAAGCATTTGCGGTGGTGTAGCCCCAGAGCCCGCACCAGAAGAGGGAGAGAAACCCGGATGAGTATTCACCGAGATAGATCTGGGGTATTCCCGGCAGAAATGCTGAAATGAGCTTGTATGCCCGAGGATTTACCAATTCCTCCTCACCAAGCCGGCAGAGCACCGCAAGAGTATCGCCCGGAGAAAGGATTTCAAGATGAACTGCTGCCTCCGCCAGATTGCCGGAAAAAAGCTCTGCTATCCCTTTCCAGTACGTAATCTCTG
Organism: Ignavibacteriaceae bacterium; assembly: GCA_020848375.1. Classification (GTDB taxonomy): domain Bacteria; phylum Bacteroidota; class Ignavibacteria; order Ignavibacteriales; family Ignavibacteriaceae; genus H2-BAC3. Next base: position 11,217 of record JADLAF010000234.1, on the reverse strand, counting down.
ATGATCTGGCCTGGTCGTCAGTCTGAGCAGAGGTAATCTGCAGGATTTTGAGAGCGGTTTCGGGGGTACCTTTAAGGATTTCATTTTTAGCATGCTCAATAAGTGCTGTGGTTTTCTCCTCAGAACTGCGGGCAAGGTCTCTGGCGTTCAGAAAAAAAGGGGAAGCAAGACGGTAAAATCCGCCTCTGCGGTAAGCTGTTGCAATCATCAAATTCGCCTGATGACCGGCTGCTGAATCCTTCGAAAAAAAGAGGAACCGTTTTAATTCTGTGATCGCTTGAAAATATTTTTCACTGCCGTACAGTTCCTTTCCCTTAGTAAATAATGATACTGCATCCGGAGATTGAGGGAAAGTGTATGCTGTTATGAGTAAAATTAAAAAGATAACTACCGATCGCACGGCAGCTCCAGCCAAAACCCCAAAAACCAGTTGTTCTTAATAATAAAATCACCAAACTCAGATTTCATGTCAAACAGAGTCTTCTCATTTCTCAGCCGGGCGGAAATAACCGAACCATATATATTGCCGAGGTAAAATCCGGTAGCCGCAGCAGCGAGCAGATAACCACGCGTTATGTGGTCATGATCAAAACTGGTGTATGCTAAATAACCGAAGAGGGAGGTCAGGATAAAAGCTGTTACACCGTCACCGGTATCGCCGGTATATATCTTTCCCGAGCCGGGCACTAATGCCGAAAACACCCCGGCCAGAACTGGGGATTTATACGATAAATTCTGATACCGTTCTTTTAAAAATATGATATCCTGTTTTGCCGTTTCATCAAGACCGGAGGGTATATCCGGATTATCTCCGTTTATAAAGCTATGGCTGTTTCTGATTATTAAAACCGAAGGATGCCCGGTGGATGAAGCGAGAATTTCAATCTGGGATGAAAGTCCGGGTTCGGGGAGCTTGCGGTCAAAGCGGGAAGAGGAAAGCCCGAAAAGAAAAGCAGAGCCGAGAGATTTCTGATTACCTGTCGGAAGCCCATCAACCGAGGAGGTGATCTTCCCAAGATTATCAGACCGCCACTGTGATAGAATCCATTTGAGCAGAGGGAGTGAGTCACCGCTACTCCTGAATGCTTCATGATACTCGAGCCCCGCGCGGAAGAAATCACCCGAACAGTAGAGATGATCAGCAAAGCGGATGCGGGCATCTGGGGAATAAAAAGAGGAATCCTGACCTGACACACTGACTGATAACAGAATTAGGGCGAAGAGCAGCGGTTTTATTTCTTCTTCTCCATCAGGCGTATATATTCAGGAAACCAGGGATGCGCATTACCGCTCCCGTCAAGCAGATACACGTAATGTGCATCAAAGTGCTTTCCTTTTGTTACAAGAGGATAATGCTCTCTGCGGTTAACAATGTTTGCATCACGGGTAAAGCGGTCAAAGAAAAGGAGAGTGCCTGTTAACAGCCCGGTATCGTCAATGCTGTTCATCAGGAATGAGGAACAGGAAGGATGAAACGGACACTTGTCACCGTCCGGCTCTGATATTGCAAACCAGTATGTATATATAAGCGGGATAGTGAGGAAATCAGACGGGGAATTAAACGGAAGGTTATAGTTTTTACCTTCAGGTTTTAGTTCACTCTGGTAATCAGGTTTTTTGGCAGTCCAGACTGAATTTTCCTCCTCGGAGAATGCCTGTCCCTGGATTTGAGCTGATAGTGATATGAGAAGGAAAAAAATGATCTGACAGAGAATCTGTAATTGCGGACAAGGCAAAAGTTTTATTGAACTCAGTAAAGCAGGTGCTTTAGTTGTAATTCTCATTTCACCTGCCTAATCCGCATTTGAGTATATATGGAACTCAGTTTCCGCTAAGAAGAGAGCGTGCAATTACGATCTTCTGGATTTCGGAAGTCCCTTCATAAATTTCGGTAATTTTTGCATCGCGCAAATAGCGTTCAACAAGATACTCGCGAACGTAACCGTAACCGCCGTGCACCTGAATTGCCTCAAGTGCATTTTCAACTGCGATCTTTGATGCATAAAGTTTTGCCATGGCTGATTCTTTGGTATAGTTTTTACCTGCATCTTTAAGCGCTGCTGCCTGGAAGGTGAGCATCTTTGCGGCTTCAAGTTTAACAGCCATATCAGCTATCTTAAATTGAATGGCCTGGTGATTTGCTATTTCTGTGCCGAATGCCTTACGCTGTTTTGCGTATTTTTTTGATGCTTCTAATGATGCCTCAGCGATGCCAAGTGCCTGAGAGGCGATGCCTATCCTGCCGCCGTTTAGGGTGTTCATGGCAAAGTTAAATCCTTTACCTTCTTCCCACACGATATTTTCTTTTGGGACCCGGCAATTGGTGAAGGTGAGTGAACAGGTATCAGAACTGCGGATGCCGAGTTTGTCTTCTTTTTTGGCGGATTCAAAACCGGGAGTGCCGCGCTCAACCAGGAAACAGGTTATGCCTTTGTGGGCTTTCTCGCGATCGGTCTGGGTCATCACTAAGGTATAATCTGCAGTGGTACCGTTGGTAATCCAGTTTTTAATTCCGTTAATAATATAATGGTCACCATCCTTTTCAGCCACTGTGTGCTGATTTGTTGCATCGCTGCCGGCTTCTGGCTCTGAGAGTGCAAAAGCGCCAAGTTTTTCACCGGAGGCGAGTTTGGTCAGATAATTCTGTTTCAGGTATTCACTGCCGTATTTTTCCAGACCCCAGCAGACCAGAGAGTTGTTTACCGACAATATTACACCCACGCTTGCGTCAACTTTACTGATTTCGATCATGGCCAGGACGTAACTAATGGTATCAAAACCGGCTCCGCCATATTCAGGGGAGACCATCATGCCCAAAAAGCCCTGCTCTCCTAATTTTTTTATTATATCATAAGGGAATTCAGCTTTAATATCCCGCTCAACTGCGGAAGGTGCAATTTCAGCTTCGGCAAACTCCCTGGCTGACTGCTGAATCATTACCTGATCTTCGGTAAATTCAAAATTCATCTTGTGATCCTTCTTTGAGGTAAAAAGTTGATAGTGCAGGAAATTATTACCCGGTCCCGGAGGGGGGAAGTCAGGTTTTATTTCCTTAATTTTAGTGCCTGAAAATAAACTTTTATCCCCTTTTTACCAATAAACTAAAGCGTAATCTTTTAGAATGACAGAACCGGCAGCAGAATCAGCATCAAAAAAAACGATGCTGAAGGGAATGAATCACTATGAACTGAAATCCTGGTTCAGGGAACAGGGGGAAGCGGCTTTCAGAGGGGATCAGGTTTTTAACTGGATGTATAATCACCGGGTGCTGGAGTTTGACCAGATGGTCAACCTGCCGAAAAGTCTGAGGCACACACTTGAGGAAACAGCCCAAATGCAGACTTTGACGGAGCATCATTCGATTATCTCCCCTGAGTCAGCAACCAAGAAATTTTTATTTAAGACTAATGAGGGGAATATAATCGAGTCAGTAATCATTCCGGAGGAGAAGCGGGTCACACTCTGTGTTAGCACGCAGGTGGGATGTCCGCTTGACTGCAAGTTCTGCGCGACCGGACTGATGGGATATAAAAAGAACCTTACAGCCGGAGAAATTTTTGATCAGTACCTGTTGGCTCAGAAGGGGTATGACCGGGAGATTTCAAACATTGTATATATGGGAATGGGGGAGCCGCTGCTGAATTATAAAAACACTATAAAAAGTCTGGAGATCTTCGGCTCAGAACTAACCACAGGTATCAGTCTGCGGAAGATTACGGTATCCACGTCAGGCATTCCGGCAAAGATCAGAGAACTTGCTGATACAGGAATGAAAGTGAAGCTTGCCTTCTCGCTTCACTCCTGTTTTGAAGGGATGCGCAGTAAAATAATGCCGATAAATGATAAATACTCTCTGCATGAAAATCTTGATGCACTTGACTATTATGCAGAAAAAACCAATACCCGAATCACCTACGAATATGTGATGCTGAAGGGGATAAATGACCGGAAAGAAGATCTTCACGCCCTCATAAAACTGAGTAAGAAGATTCCGTCTAAGGTGAATCTCATTCCCTTTAATTCACTTGCACACATGAGCCCGGAGGGGCTTTCAGCCGAGCTTGAGCCAACTTCTGATAAGGATATACAGATATTTGCAGAAAAACTGCGCGATAACTATATCACGGTAATGCTCAGAAACACACAGGGGAAAGATATAGCTGCTGCATGCGGACAGCTTGCAGTAAAATTCTGATATGAGGAAACTTACTCACGATGAAATTTCAGTTAGTCGCCTGAAGCCGGAAAATCTTGCTGAGGCAAACCGTATGCCTGTTGTAGTAATTGTTGACAGCGTGCGCAGTATGTATAACACCGGCTCAATGTTCCGCACCTCAGATGGCGCAATGATTGAAAAGCTGGTGCTTTGCGGATATACTCCCACTCCGGAAAAGAAGGAAGTACTTAAAACAGCGCTTGGTTCTGCGGAGAGTGTTGCATGGGAGTATATAAAGGATGCGGCAGAAGCGGTAAAAAAATATAAAGCACTCGGATATACTGCAGCAGCGTTAGAGCTGACTGATAAAAAGACCATATATACATCATTAGCTAAAAGTCATTTTCCGCTGGTGCTGGTTGTGGGGAATGAAATAACCGGAGTTTCGCAGAATGTACTTGATGAATGTGATATGGCACTTGAGATTCCGCAGCATGGCATCAAGCAGTCGCTCAATGTGGCGGTGGCGTATGGCGTGGCGGTGTTTGAGCTGAGGCGGGTGTTTGACAATGCGTAATCAATGTTCAATTAACGATGTACAGTCCGGAAACTTTTAACTGTATTGATGGTACGCGGATTTTAAACGGATGCTAAAGCAGCGCGGATTTTAAACGGATCGGAGAGCAATGTACAATTTACAATTAACAATGTACAGACCGGATACTTTTCATTTTTAACTTTTAACTAAATCCCAGTGTCCCCCGAGTCCCCAAAGTCCCCAGATTGCCTGATATTATAGCCCACAAAGCGTTGAATTCTTTGCGTCCTAGTGCCTTTGCGCGCACTTATCTGAAATGACTTTCAGATATATTACGAGTTAAAAAAGCAAGCTATAGCTTGACGAAATATTGAAAGAGCGAGGTAAGACCCCCCTAAATCTTCTTAAAGCCCTCGTGAAGCCGGTCGGTGAAGAATTCTTCGCCGTTGTCTTTGGTGTGGATGACCAGCAGTCCGGCTCTGACCATTTTGACTAAGGTTCGGGAAGCACGGCGCTGGGAGATATTACACTTTTCACTGAAGAGCTGAACGGAGATGTAGGAATTTTTACTAAGCAGGTCAAATGCTTTTTTTTCAAGATCACCAATGGTGTATTTAACCAGCGGCTTGCCTGAAACTTCCGCTCTCATGATGCGAAGCATTTCTTTACTTGCAGGCATGCTCTTGTCTTCAATGCGGATATATACTTGCGCGGTGAGGATATCAAACTCCTCTTTATAATCCCTGATGCGGTGCGGCTTGTAGGGGGATTCCGGAATTTCAGCAATGACCAGTTCCTTGCCGTCAATTTCCATATAGTGAATTTCGTTCAGGACAGGGGGAGTGCAATACTGTTCCGCCGCTTCGGTAATCATGGTGCTTTCGCTTTTTTCGCTTTCGACACCAACTACTCTTCTGTTATCATCCACGCCGAAGATCATATATCCCCCTTTGGTATTGGCAAAGGCAATCATTTCTTTTGCAATTTTTTCAGGGCTGGAAAATTTTTGCTTGAACTCAATATAGAGATTTTCCCCCTCCTCGATCATATCAAGCAGATCAACCCGTCTCATTTCTCCGGGAAGAGAACGACTGAGTTATATCTGCCTCGGATAATACCAGACCGGCGCATTACATATCTTGAATTCTCTGAGGGTTTGTAGCGCAGAGGTGCGGGGATAACGGCTGCCATTCTGGTTGCCTGATTTACGTTCAGCTTTGCTGCTGTTGTTTTGAAATAAGTATCAGCGGCTTTTTCTGCACCGAAGATGCCCTCACCCCACTCCACAATATTGACGTAATTTTTCAGTATCCCGGCTTTTGAAACTTCTTTCTCCAATCGTGCGGTTACCATCAGCTCTTTTACTTTTCTGATAACGCTCCTATTGGTGGTGAAGTAAACATTCTTAACAAGCTGCATACTAATGGTGCTTCCGCCCCGCTTCCGTTTTGAACTGCGTTTGTTGCCCTGTATCGAAAGCTCAAGCTGATTCCAGTTTATACCGCGATGGGTAAAAAAAGCATCATCTTCCATCGCGATAATTGATTTCTGCAATACCGGGCTTACATCAGCCAGTGCTACTCTGCTTTGTGAGGGGTAATAGAGGAAGAAATTTTCCAGGATGCGCTGATCCATTAGTGAAGAAATTCTGATAGTATGAAAGTCAAGAAAGGGAACCTGAAAGACGGGGATTGCAGAATAAAAGATAAGCAGCAGATAAAGAAGGATCGTTTTAAAACGATGAGCTTTGTAGTACTCCCTTAACTTCTCCCAGCATTCAGTAAGCTCAAACATACAGTGCTCTTAGCAGCTTAGACGATAGTAAAATACCGGTGCGGGATATGAATATGCAAATTCTTCAGGAAGAACATTTGATTCACGAAATGGTCTGCTTTTGTGCATATAAGAGAGTTTCTCACCCCCATCCTTTTCAGGATCCTCCGTTTTTTCTTCCTCTTCCGTTTCTAAAATTTCATCAGGAACAATTTTCGGCTGAGGAAGTGCGGATGTTGAATCATTTTTTAATGAATCTGTCAGTACCGGCTGTTTAAGTCGGTCAAGGGAGTCCTGCACTTGCTTTTTAGCGCGTTCTTTTTCACTGCGGTAAAACTGCACAGCGGGGTTCACTTTCATTGCATACTGTGTGGTTGGGTATTTTGCAATAAGGGAGTCATAGACGCTAAGAGCAGAGTCGGGTTTTTTCAGTTCACGCTCAAGGATAAATCCATACGTATATAAAGATTGTGAAGCAATGGGAGACTCAGGATATGTGCTGAAAATCTTATAAAGCTGGCCAAGAGCATCCTGGTAGTTGCCCCCGAGGAAATCCTTTTCTGCGTTAAAGTACATCTCTTTAGCCGGATCAAAATCAAAGTCAATTACCGGCTTATTAATCTTTGGCGCAATAATGTTAACAATTCTGTCCTCACTGAAAGAAGCGTATATATAACGATAGATACTGTCAGCGGCGAGGGAGTCACCTTCAACTAAGTGGCAACCGGCCAGTGCGTAAAGGACCTGCGGAGTATAGGGGTTCCGTGGATATAAATCAAGAATCTGGCTGTAATATTTGAAAGCGGAGTCTGTGATATTAAAATCATTGAAGAATAGATTGCCGAGGTCAAAAGCAGATCTTGCTGTAATAACCATAAGGGAGTCTGCTGTAAGGATGGGGCGGACCGGGGGAATTCCCTGTTTTTTGTTTGGCTGAACTGTTACTGGAGTCCGTGGCTCATTTAGTTCAGGTTCTGTTGTTCTTTCTCTTTCGCGGGGCTGGTTGGTTGTTGTGTTTGGATCTTGATTCTGGTCTTTATTCTCTTCCATCAGGGTTGAATCAAGAGTGGCATAGAACGAGATTGAATCTGCGATGAATGACAATGAGTCGGTAGCGTAGAGGTAGTTCCTCTCATTGAATCGGTGATTGTTACGTGCAGTTATATACTTACCGAACAATTCTGATTTATGCCGGATAAGAGGAAGATACTCCGCTGTGGCAGTTGAGCTGAGCGCTTTGCTGTAGTAAACGGCTGCACTGTCGTAATTACTGAAACTATTTTCAAATAAATAACCAATTTCGTAGCGAATGTTGCCAAGATGAACTGATTGTGCATAAGCGGTGTCGGCCTCATAAAAGACCGTGAGTGCGCGTTCTTTCTGCCCAAGTTCTGAATAGGTCTTACCTATTTCAAGGTCAACATAATCAAACTTATCTGAGTACTTTACCTCACTGCGGAGCTCAAGCAGAGCACGCAGCGCATCAGCAGGAAGGTCAAGATTTCTGAGGGCGGATGCATAACGGATAAGTGAATTTATTTCAAACTCATAAACGGGCTCATAATCAAGAACTTTTTTGTAAGATTCGGCCGAGTTTGCAAACTCACCTCTTGTGAAATAAAGATCACCCATTTTGTAAAGTACTTCTGCATTCAGAACATCATCTTCTGAAAATTTGACTAATTCGTTTGCTGCCTTAAAGGCCTCTTCATAGTTTTCGATAGATATAAGATATTTGAGCTCTTCGAAGTTTGCTGCTGCGAGAATCTCATTTTCTGTTTCAGGGTTGGATTTAAGCTCTTCGAGCAGTTTTAGCGCCTCTGTGTAATTTTTCTGCTGCATCTGGGTTTTAGCCAGCCAGAGTTTCGCTTCAGGAATCAGATCGGAGTTAGCATCCATGGTAATCAGTTCTTCAAACTTCCGCATCGCCTTGATATATACTTTCTGGTAATAGAAGGATTTTCCTATCATTAGCAGAGCATCATCTACATACGAGCTACTGGCATCAAACTGGAGAATTTTAGAGCATTTTTCAATAACCTTGGTTAGACTCGTATTTGCTGAAGAGGGTATCTGCGGTTCAAGAAGCGAAAGATTATCTTTCTTCTGTTCTTTGATGGCAAGCTCTGCCTGTTCGAAGGCAAGAGATGCATTGTAATAGAGATTAAAATATGCGGTGAAATCATACCAGACTGAACAGCCGGGCAGAAGCAGCAGAAGAACAAAAATTACAAAAGATTTTTTCAAATTTCTCTGAATTCCGGAAATAAAACGTTTAATATAAATGAACCCTTAAAAGCTGGAAAGGTAATAAGCCGGTTACAACGCTCCGGTACCTGACTCTTCAGTACGGATTCTGATGACATCCTGTACGTCATAAATGAAGATTTTTCCGTCACCAACCTGTCCGGTTTTAGCGTGTTTCAGAATTGCCTCCACCGCTTTTTCGAGGAGCTCATCATCCACTACAACTTCAATTTTTATCTTAGGGACAAACTCAATCCTGTACTCGCTTCCGCGGTATGTTTCTTTGTGTCCCTTCTGACGGCCGTAGCCGCGCACCTCAGTAATGGTAAGCCCTTTAATACCGCTTTCAAGGAGCCCCTCTTTTACCTCATCAAGTTTAAAAGGGCGGATGATTGCTTCAATTTTTTTCATTGTCACTCCTTAGAATGTCTTGAGTGTAACCCGGTTTATTTACCGTGACAGTTCTTATATTTTTTGCCACTTCCGCAAGGGCAGGGGTCGTTTCTGCCGATACGCTCCTCAGCCCGCACCGGCTGATTGCTGCGCATGGCTGCTGCCGACCCTAGACCGTGTTCAGCTTCAAAAGCGCTCTTAGATTCAAGAAGCTGTTTTCTTGCCTGTGAGGTTCTTCTTGCCCGCTCTCGCTCTTCTACTTCGGAAGGCATTTGCGGGAAGAATTTAAAGCAGAAGGACACCATTTCGTTTCTGATTTTCGTGTTCAGAAGGATGAACATTTCAAATGCTTCGTTCTTATACTCAACAAGCGGATCTTTCTGTGCGTAAGCCCGGAGTCCGATACCTTCTTTAAGATCATCCATATCACGCAGATGCTCTTTCCAGCGGGTGTCAGTAACGGTAAGGAAAGCATAACGTTCGATGCGTGCCATGTTATCAGCGCCGAGGGATTCCTCCTTACGGGTGTAAAAATCGAGTGCTGCTTTACTGAGCGCATCGGTATATCCTGCTTTGCCGAGTTTCTGAAAATCTTCCGCAGTGATTTTTACATCAATCAGCATATTCTGAACAAACTCCTGACGGATCAGTTCAAGATCACCGTTATCAGCGTGTTTGTTCACTAACTCGTCTATATATTCATCAAGCATTTCAAAGACCTGATCTTTGAGACGTTCACCTTCAAGCGCGCGCTTTCTTCTCTGGTAAACAATGCTTCTTTGCTGATTCATGACGTTGTCATATTCAAGCAGACGCTTTCTTATGGCAAAATTATTTTCTTCAACACGTTTCTGAGCACGTTCAACAGATTTGGTAATCCAGGGATGCTGAATAACTTCTCCTTCATCCATCTTCATCCGCTCCATCACTGTAGCCATCTTGTCGCTGCCGAAGAGGCGCATCAGATCATCTTCAAGAGAGAGATAAAATTTGGAGGTACCCGGATCGCCCTGTCTGCCTGAACGGCCGCGCAACTGGCGGTCAATACGGCGTGATTCATGCCGCTCGGTTCCAAGGATATATAAACCACCGCGTTCTTTAACTCCGGCACCGAGTTTAATGTCGGTTCCGCGGCCTGCCATGTTGGTCGCGATGGTTACTGCGCCAACCTGACCTGCGCTGGTTACAATTTCTGCTTCACGCTGATGCTGTTTTGCGTTAAGTACGTTATGAGGAAGGTTTTTCCGTTTTAACATTCTGCTTAGCGTTTCAGATACTTCTACTGAGGTAGTACCGACAAGAACCGGTCTTCCTTCTTTACGAAGTTCTTCAACAGTATCCACAATTGCATTATACTTTTCGCGCTTGGTTTTATATATCGCGTCATCAAGGTCTTCACGTGTTACCCGCTGGTTAGTTGGTATAACCACCACTTCGAGTTTATAGATCTCAAAAAATTCACCTTCCTCAGTTTCAGCCGTACCGGTCATGCCCGCCAGCTTCTTATACATACGGAAGTAGTTTTGCAGGGTGATGGTTGCTAAAGTCTGCGTGTCCTTTTCGACGTGGACATTTTCCTTTGCCTCAATTGCCTGGTGCAGACCGTCTGAGTAACGTCTTCCGGGTAATACACGTCCTGTGAACTCATCTACGATGGCAATTTTGCCTTCTTCGGTTATAACATATTCATCATCCCGGTCATAGAGAGTATAAGCGCGCAAAAGCTGATGCACCGTATGAATGCTGTCGCTCCGTTGCCCGTACTGCGCGTAAAGAGCTTCTTTCTTTTTTGATTTCTCTTCTTCTGAGAGGGAAGGATCGTTTTCAAATTTAGCGAACTCAGTACCCAGGTCAGTCATTACGAAGAATTCTTTTCCTTCGCGTGTTGCTTTGCTGAGCTCCTCCCGCCCTTTTTCCATCAGATCAATACTGTGATTCTTCTCATCAATAACGAAATAAAGCTCGTCATCAATGATGTACATGTTCTTGCTTTTTTCGCGGAGGAACTCTAGCTCAGTTTCCTGCTGTAGTTTTTTATAACGCGGCTCAGAAAGAAGTCTTACCAACTGCCGGTTTTTAGGAAGTCCCCGGTAAGCTCTGAGAAGAAGTT
>JADLAF010000233.1 GCA_020848375.1 Ignavibacteriaceae bacterium | reverse complement strand
TATCTTAAAAAAGGGAAAAAGTATAATCGGGTTGCGTTCTTAAGTTATATCGGACTTTCACTATTGATGGGGGATGGAGTGATAACCCCCGCTATTACACTTCTTTCTGCGGTTGAAGGCATTCCCCTTATCCCCGGATTTGAGAACACACCCTATTGGGTTGTTCTTTCATCAGCCATTGCTCTTGCCTTTATTCTGTTTGCGTTTCAATCACGGGGGACGGATAAGGTTTCAACCTATTTCGGTCCGGTTATGGTTGTCTGGTTTTCATCTCTTTTTATATTTGGTCTTATGAGCATTATAAGAATGCCCTCTATACTTCAAGCGGTTAATCCTTATTATGCGTATGAGTTCCTTGCTCATAACGGCGTAATTGGATATTTCATACTATCAGAAGTATTTCTTTGTGCAACCGGAGGTGAGGCACTGTACGCTGACATGGGGCATCTTGGGGCCAAACCAATTCGTTCGGCCTGGCTTTTTGTTTTTGTTGCATTGGTCGTTAATTATTTTGGTCAGGGTGTTTATATACTCGAGTCCGGCAAACCGGGGCTTTTCCTTTTCGAAATGGTCAAGTTTCATGCCGAGGTACTGTATGTTCCGTTTCTCATACTGACAATTATGTCATCCATTGTTGCCTCACAGGCGATGATCAGCGCGGTATTTTCCCTTGTTTTCCAAGGGATAAATACAAGAATATTTCCGCTTCTCAGGGTAAAATATACATCCACTGAACTCAAATCACAGATATATATCGGCTCTGTGAACTGGGGACTCTTCATAGCGGTGATTCTGATGATGCTTTTTTTCCGGCAGTCAGCCAATATAGCTGCTGCTTATGGTCTGGCGGTTACTATGACTATGTCCATTACAGGATACTTCATGATTCTGATTTTCAAGAACAGGAAAGATCATTTTAAGGTATTTTTGTCAAGCGTATTTCTTGTAGCCATTATTGCTTATCTCGGGGCAATGTTCAGTAAATTCCCTCATGGAGGATACTGGTCGCTTGTTCTGGCTACCATCCCACTGCTTACAACACTTCTCTGGCTTTACGGGCAGAAATCAGCTTATAAAAAGTACCGCTCGCTTGATCTTGATACTTTTAAGATAAGTTTTGAACAGCTTTATACTCAACTGAGCAAAATTAAAGGAAATGCAATTTTCTTCACTCGGAATGTTGATTCGATTCCAGCGTATATGGTTCATTGTATAATAAGCTCAAGTATTCTGTATGAAAAAAATATCCTCGTGGCAATCCAGAGGACGGACGAGCCGCACGGTCAAAAAGTTGAAATACACCCTGAATTTGCCAAAGGTCTCTCAGGAATAACCATCACAGCCGGATATATGGAAATTATAGACCTCCCCGCTATTCTAAAAAGAGAAAAAGTAAATGAGCGGGTAATTTTTTATGGTGTTGAGGATATACAGACGAACAATATCGTTCTAAAGATGTATGCCATTTTCAAGAAATTCTCTCCCAATTTCGTGCAGTTCTATGATCTGCCGAGCAGTAAAATTCATGGTGTGGTAACACGATTAAAGGTGTAGTATGACAAACAAAATATTGCTCCTCCTGTTTTGTGGAATTATCTTTACAACAGGGGCACAGTCTTCCGGGACAGATACTCTGTCAGTAGCTTTCTGGAATCTTGAGAATCTTTTTGATACCAAGGACGATCCGAAAATAAATGATGAGGAGTTTTTACCACAAGCAGAAAGAAAGTGGGACAACGAGAAGTTCAGTAAAAAACTTCATAATCAGTCCGCAGTTATCAGAGCGATGAATAACGGACGCGGACCCGATTTACTCGGTGTCTGCGAGGTGGAAAATGCTTACGTGGTCAAAAAACTTTCGGAAGAGAAACTGAAAGACCTGAAACTTCAATACGTACATTTTGATTCACCGGATGCGAGGGGAATAGATGTCGCTCTTTTTTATAAACTCTCGAAATTCAAATTAGTAAGCAAAGAAGCTTTTCCGGTACTTCTGCCTGACGGTTATAAAACCAGAGATATTCTGGTTGTAATTCTTGAGCTGAAGAAAAACACTTCAGAAAAGATTGCCGTCTTGGTTAACCATTGGCCTTCCAGATGCCAGGGTCAGTCCGAATCCGAAATTAACAGGGTAACTGCCGCCACTACGGCCGCCTTGGCAATAACTAAAATGAAAGAAAATGATATTGCACAGCATTTCATTATTATGGGTGACTTCAATGATGAGCCGGCGAACAACTCCATAATGACTGTGCTCGGAGCCAAACCAGTAACCTGCGACTCTACCGCCCATTTGACACGTGAAATTGTTAAAACCGAACTGCTAAATTACTCTTAGGAAGCGAAGGTAAAGGGCGAGGGAAGTTATAAGTCCCGGGATGACTGGAATTTACTTGACCAGATTATTATTTCCCGCGGACTTAGTCTGGGTGAGAGTTTTAGCTATGTTTGCGGGTCTTTTGAGGTCTTTAAGCCATATTTTCTTGTTCAGCAGGACGGTCGGTACGCTGGTACGGCTCTGCCTACCTTCGGAGGCAGGAATTATCTGGGAGGTTATAGTGATCATTTCCCGGTTTTGTTAAAAATTGCCTTTTCGACAAGATGAAAAAGGTATTTATCATCGCCGGACACAAAGGTATTGCCGGCGGCGGGGTTTACGAGGTCTTAAAAAAAGAGAATTTTGATCAAATTATCCTGCTTTCAAAAGCTAATTCTGCCAGTAGGTCGGATTTGTCTGAACCACATGAAGTGCAGAAACTTTTTTCAGCAATAGTTTCAGACAAGGGCATGCTTTACTACTTATTCAGTTCCGTGGGGGGATTTACCGGCGGGAGGCCGATCTGGGAGGCAGAGAGCCGGGATTCGCTGCTAATGATGAATAAGAATTACCTAACCGCCTATAATCTTCTCCATGAATTTTCAAAACTGATAAAACTTTCCGCTGGCGGGGCTGCCGTCCTGCTTTCTGCATGGTCAGGCAGTCATCCCGATGTCAATCGGGCTGCCTACTCCTCTTCAAAAGCGGCTCTGAATCATCTCATCCGCTCGGTAGCACTTGAAGGGAAGAGCATCAATCTGAGTGTTTGCGGAATTGCGCCCTATCTCATAGATACTCCCGAAAACAGGACCTGGATGCCGGAGGAAAAATGGCCAACAATGCAGAAACCAGAGGAGATAGGTGAAATAGTCAGTCAGTTATTCAGATTTTCCCACTGTATTTCCGGGAACATCTTAGAATTGGGAGAGAGAATACCCCTGTTAAATTTTGGTAAATAAAGGTTTTAGAAGTAAAATTTGCTTTTATTTGAATAGTAATTTTTCTAATTTCGCTATGTTAGTTCGAAATTAAGCAGAGCTTTTATATAATCAAATATTTTCCTAATCAGGAGGTTGAATAATATGTTATTTGGAGAAATCCTCGTAAATTCTGTAAATCTCATTGCTCAGCAGGGCGGTGCGATGAATTGGCTCACTGAGAAATATGTTGCAGGCGGCGGTTTTATGCACCCTATTCTCGCCTGTCTTGTTATTGGTTTGGCATTCTCAATTGAAAGATTTTGGACACTTACAAGGTCTTCAATCAACACTAAAAGTTTTATCGTAAAAGTAAAAGAAGCCCTCAAGACCGGCGGTGTTGAACAGGCAAAAGAACTTTGCATGAATACCCGTGGTCCGGTTGCTTCAGTTTTTTATGCTGGTCTGCTCAGAGCTGACGAAGGTCTGGAATCAGTTGAAAAAGCAGTTATGGCTTATGGTGCAATCGAAATGGGCTTCCTTGAAAGAGGGCTCATCTGGATCAATACCTGTATTACTATTGCTCCTATGCTTGGGTTTACTGGTACCGTACAGGGAATGATTGAATCATTTGACGCTATTGCAGCAGCAAACCAGATTTCCCCAAGCATCGTTGCAACAGGTATTGCAGTTGCGTTGCTTACTACTCTGTTTGGTCTGGTTGTGGCAATGATTCTTCAGACAATTTACAATTATTTTGTCTCAAGAATTGACCGCTTGGTTGCCGATATGGAAGAAAGCTCAATCGAATTGATTGATGCTCTCTATGAAATTAAGTCTAAATAAGGCACTATTTTAAAGAGATAAAAAATGCCAATTCTTAATAGAAAACCCAGAACTGAACCGGAAATTCCCACTGCCTCCATGTCGGATATTTCCTTTCTGCTTCTGCTGTTCTTTCTTGTGACAACAACTATAGATATTGATACCGGTATTGGTCTGACTCTTCCTGAATATATCCCGCCGGAAGAGCAAAAGACGGTTGAAATTTCTAAGGAAAGAATGGCAGCTCTGCTTATTAACGAAAACGGTGATGTGCTGTTGGACGGTGCGGTAATCGCAATTCCTCAGATTAAGAATAATCTAAAGCCCCGGATTGAAAGTAAAATTGAACTTCCTTCAAATAAGAAACTGATTGTTTCAGTTAAAACTGATCGGAAGACTTTTTACAATAAATATATTCAGACTCTCGATCAGGTAAAACTGTCTTACTTTGAAGTAAGAGATGAATACTCTCTTGCCAAATACGGCAAAAAATACAATGAACTGAACGTTGACGATCAGAGCGTTGTAAGAGATAAAGTACCTATCATTATCTCGATTGCTGAACCTGAAAAGATTGGAACTTAAGAAGGAGTATCGGATTATGAAATTTCAGAAAAAACGAGCACAGTCAAAAGCAAACATACCGACTGCTTCAATGTCGGATATTGTTTTTATTCTCCTTCTCTTCTTCATGGTTACTACAACCCTCAGAGAACAGGAAGTATTTGTGAAATACTCCCTCCCCGAGGCAAAAGCAGTAGAGAAAGTTGAAAACAAGCGTCTGATATCCTACCTTTGGGTTGGAAACGATAAACGAATTCAGTTGAATGATGCTATCGTAAAACTTGAAGAAGTTCAGAGTATCATGTACGGAAAACGACAGCTCTTGCCAAACGTGATTGTTTCGATGCGCGTTGACAAGAATGTTGATATGGGCATGGTTACTGATATCCAACAGGAGCTCAGAAAGGCCTACTGCCTCAGAATTAACTATTCTGCAAGTGTTAAAATCTGACTTGTGAAACATAATATTTTAAGGCAGGTTTGCATTTTGCAGACCTGCCTTTTCTTTTTGTAGGTAAAGTATATATGACATTAAAAGAAAAAATCAATGAAGACCTTAAAAACGCCATGAAATCAGGAGAAAAGCTCCGGTTGGAATCAGTGCGTGCCATCAGAGCAAAAATCATTGAGTTTGAGAAAAGCGGAATAGGTCGTGACATGACATCCGATGACGAAATAAAACTCCTTTCCTCAGAGGTGAAAAAACGAAAGGACTCTATTGAACAGTATATTGCTGCAGGAAGGAATGATTTAGCTGAAAAGGAAAAATCTGAGATGCTGATTATTCAGGAATATCTTCCTAAACAGCTAACTGAACATGAAATTCGTGATGTAATAAAGTCACTTGCAATATCTGTCGGGGCGGAAACAAAAGCAGATTTTTCAAAACTTATGCCCGCAGCGGCAAAGGAACTGAAAGGAAAAGCTGACGGAAAAGTAGTAAGGACTCTTGTCGAAGAATTTCTCGGATCATAATTGAACTATTTTGATATTGTATTAATCATTATCCTGATTGTGGCTTTTATCCTTGGCTTTAAAGATGGGATTATCAGAAAACTGATTGGTACAGCAGGATTTTTTCTTGCAATATTTCTCGGTATAATTCTTGCCAAATCGGTCGGCAGTGTTGTTCATTCCATAACTGGAATAGAAGCTTACTTCTCAGAGATACTTGCCGGATTTTTTACCTTCGTGTTAGTTATTGTTATTACCTCTGTAATAAAACGTGTTGTACATCCGTTTGATAAAATTAATAATATGGTGAACCGGATTCTCGGCGGAATTACCGGAATGATTCAAATACTTTTTTTCATCAGTGCTGCTCTCTACCTTTTGAATGTCTTTAAGCTTCCTGCTCAGGAAACAAGAGATGATTCTTTTCTTTACTCACCATTAGCTTCTTTTTTGCCGGAGGTAATTGAACAAATAGAGAATTTTAACCCCGATACAAAAAAATCAATTAAGGAATTCCTTATTGAAAAGGACTCTTTATAAATGATTCCAAGCTCGGTCACCGGGAAATTGGAATTTGGCAAGATACTTTCGTATATCCGCAAGTATGCTGTTACTGATAGCGGTAAGAACTACATTGAGTCACTTGAGCCCGTTTATAATTTTGAATATCTAACCAGAACATTCCTGCTCATTGAAGAGGCGAAATCTCTTCTGCTCACAAACACCCAGATACCGTTAGAGTATCATCCGGATTTATCGGAGGACCTGCTTTCCTCAGGTGTCTCTGGTATGATACTTAAACCGGAAAAAATACTTTCAATTTTACGTCTTCTTCAGAATTCACGAATTGTTTCCGGATTCATGAAAAATCTTGATAACGAAATACCCGGGTTAAAACAGCAAATCAGCGGCATTACATCAAATTCCACGCTTGAACACCATATACAATCAATTCTTTCTGATACCGGTGAGGTAAAAGACTCCGCCAGCAGAGAACTAAGGGGAATAAGGGAAGATATCAGAAAACGCAGTCGTGATTTACGGGTTTTATTTGACCGTCTGCGCCGCACATACATCGAGGAAGAACTAATCAGGGAAGACTATATTACGCTGCGTGAAGGAAGATTTGTTCTTCCGGTTAAAGCCGAATATAAACGTCAGATTAAAGGATTTATTCACTCTGAATCAGCAACAGGGCAAACGGTATATATTGAACCCGAAGAAGCACTTGCATTGAATAATGAAATTGTATCACTTTCGTATGCTGAAAAAAGGGAAGTGGAACGAATTCTGATGGAACTCACCTTCAAAATTGGTGAGTTTTCCACACAACTTGCCGCGAATCTTTCAATCCTGGCTGAGCTTGATTCTTACATTGCTCGTGCGCAATACGCTCTCAGGGTTAACGGAGTTACCCCGGTCTTAAAAGAATATCAAACCCTTTCGCTTCTGCAGGCAAAAAATCCTATGCTTATTGAATCAATAGGTTTTGAAAAAACCATCCCTATTTCAGTTGATTTTTCTAAGTGCAGAACTATTATTATCTCTGGACCAAATGCCGGTGGCAAAACCGCCGCCCTTAAAACAGTCGGGTTGCTGCTCATCATGTTAAAATCGGGAATTCAAATTCCTGTTTCTCCAGATTCAATTGTCGGCAATTTTAACAGTCTCTTTATTGAAATTGGAGACAATCAGTCTATTGAAGAAAACCTTAGTACCTTTTCTTCTCATTTGCTCAATCTTAACCGCATTATAAATGAAGCTGTTAAAGGTTCAATTGTATTGCTGGATGAACTTGGTAATGGAACTGAGCCAAATGCCGGCTCAGGGATTGCATCGGCTGTTCTACTTCGGCTTCTTGATAACGGTGCTTATACCCTGGCTACAACTCATCACTCCAAATTAAAAGCACTGGCTGAATTGAACCCTGAGATTGAGAATGCCGGTTTTGATTTTGACTTGCACACTCTTAAACCGACATATATTCTCAAACAAGGACTTCCGGGTTTGAGTTATGCTTTTGAACTTGCAGGAAAACTTGGATTTGATGAAGAATTTATTTTTCAGGCAAAGTCTTTCGCGGGAAAAGAAACAATAAATTCTGAGGATGCACTTATTCAGGTAAGAATACTTCAGGAAAAACTCAAGGAAAGTGAAAACAAATTTTCAGTTCAGGAATCAAGAATATCAGGACTTGAAAAACTTTACAAGCAAAAAGTTGATGATATAGAATACCGCAAGGACGAAATACTTGCCCGCGCCAGAAAACAAGCGGAACGGATAGTCGAGTCAAGTAAATCAGATATGAACAAAGTTCTTAAGGAACTGAAGCAGTCGAAAGGGGAAAAATCAGCGGTTAAAAAGGTTATTGCCGCCGGTGATGATATACTCAACAAAATTAAGGAAGAAAGTTGCACAAAACCTCAGCCAGAGGTAGTGGAGGTAACAGTGGGTGAGTTCATGAAAATCAGAGGTACAAATACCACCGGTAAAGTTATTGAAGTTGATCCTTTTAAGAAACGTGCAACGGTACTTACCGGTAGTTTACGATTAGATACAGATTACGCCTCCCTGGAAAAGATATCTCAACCTGGTAAAAAGGATACTGAAGTGTCACTTTCATCGGCGCACCATGATGCTACCTCACTGAGTTACCGTCTTGATATCAGAGGAGCCAGACCTGAGGAAATAAGACTGGAACTCACTAAATTTATTGATAATTCTTATGCGGGAAGAATGGAACGAATTGAAATTCTTCACGGCAAAGGAACCGGTGCACTAAAAGCGCTGGTGAAAGAAATTCTCAGTACTCATCCGGGAGTTTCAAAGTTTTATTTTGCTTCTCCCGATTTTGGCGGAGATGGCATTACAATAGCTGAGTTCACATGATTAAAAAAATTCTAATTGCGAACAGAGGGGAAATAGCCCTAAGGATCATTAGAACGTGCAGGGAAATGGGAATTACTTCGGTCGCGCTTTACAATAAAAATGATGAAATCTCAGTTCATGCATT
>JADLAF010000232.1 GCA_020848375.1 Ignavibacteriaceae bacterium | reverse complement strand
GCGCTTGGTATGTTCCTTGCAGTTGTCTTTACCTTGTTCGACAAACATATATTCTCATTTGAATATATACTCGTCGGACTCCTCGTCGGCTCGGCTATCGGTGTCGTCTTTGCTGTCAAAGTTGAAATGACTGCCATGCCTCAGATGGTAGGCCTCCTGAACGGTTTCGGCGGTGCTGCATCAGTTCTGGTTGGTCTGGCTGAATATATAAAGTTTGATTCGCTGCCGGGTGATATTTCTGCAAAGATTTCCATAACCGTAGGTCTTGCCGTATTTATCGGGGCTGTTACCTTTACCGGGTCGCTTGTTGCGTACCTAAAACTTCAGGGTACCATCTCAGGCAACTCTGTGCAGTACCCGATGCAGCATCCGCTTAATGCCCTGCTTATTCTTACCGCAATCGCTTGTCTGGTGCTGCTCATCTGGTTCCCGCACGATGATGTATATCTTTATGTTATTCTCGGTATATCATTAGTGCTTGGTGTTCTGCTGGTCATTCCTATTGGCGGTGCAGATATGCCCGTTGCTATTTCGCTGCTCAACTCCTACTCAGGTCTTGCGGGCTCTGCTACCGGATTTGTTCTTGATAACAATATGCTCATTATTGCCGGCGCACTGGTTGGTGCTTCCGGTATCATCCTTACCAACATCATGTGTAAGGCAATGAACCGTTCACTGCTGAATGTTGTTCTCGGTGGGTTTGGGGCTACATCCTCCGGTCCCTCTGCAGTCGCTAAAAGAGATGTTGCAGTTAAATCAGTTGATTCAGAAGAAGCAGCTATGATCTTCGACTCCGCTTCATCGGTTATCATTGTCCCCGGATACGGAATGGCAGTCGCTCAGGCGCAGCATGCAGTTAAAGATTTGATGGATATACTCATGAAGCGCGGTATCAATGTCCGCTTTGCTATTCATCCTGTTGCTGGTAGAATGCCCGGCCACATGAATATCCTTCTTGCTGAATCAAATATCCCTTATGAATATATGCTTTCGCTTGAAGAGATAAATGAAGATTTCAGAAATACTGATGTATCTTTGGTAATTGGCGCAAACGATGTGGTGAATCCGGCTGCTCGTCATGATACCACTTCACCCGTTTATGGTATGCCTATCCTTAATGTTGATTATGGTAAAACAACTATTATCATTAAAAGATCTATGGCTGCCGGTTACGCAGGTATTGATAACGAACTTTTCTATCTGCCGAACTCACTTATGTATTTCGGAGATGCCAAAGAAGCGGTTACAAAGCTTAATAATGCACTTAAAGCAATGTAAATGATCATCATGCAGACGAAATTCCTTTTTGCATTCTTCTGCATGATTTTCTCTTTCCGGGAGATTGCTGCGCAGGAACCAAAGGATAAACCCTTCTGGTTGCACCAAAGCGGTGTTATTCACTTCTTTGACGCCAACGGGTTTGAGACTGATACCTATCATTGTGGTGATGCCCGGTTAACGGAGCTTGATCTCAACTCAGACGGATATGAAGAATTGATTGTTGCAATGCAAAGAGGAAACAACAGCGGCACCTTTTTTTCTATGGTAATCTTTGACGGCAGCCGCGTCTTTAGTTTTGTGGATTCCCTTTACTCAGGACTTGTTGAACCGGAAGTTGATTATCATTCGGAATTAAACTCTTTTGTAATTATCTGCGGTAATCCTGTTCTTGACAGCATCTTCCTCACTAAAGGCGGGAAGGGGAGCTATAACCCTCTGCGCTATTATGTCTATGACGGTGAGGAACTGCCAGAGGTAAGCTCTGATTTGTATGAGGACTACGCCCGCACAAACGAGATGCTTGTCGAAATGCTTACGGAGCAGTATGCTGTTGATTCGTATATTTGTCAGGTGTCAGAGGAAATATTCGGAATGGTTGCTACCATTGTCCTTAATTATATGGTCTCTGAAGAAAAAGCCCTTGCAAAAAAATATTTTGAAAAGTTTTACAACTGTCCCGATAAACAGCAAATTTTAACAATAATACAAGAAATGAACTGAGGAGCAATCACTATGCAAATGGACTGGACCAGTTATATCGGAAAAGTGCTCAATGTTACCATGCACGAAAACTACGGTATCGTAATGGAGCCAAAATCCAATACTCCCATCTATGAAATTGTCTTTAAAAGCGGACAGCTTGTTGGCGCTTTCAGCGAAGGGCTTCTTCTTGAAACTGTGAGGGAAAATGAATCCGTCAGGATATTTATTCCCCACAACGCCATTAAGTGCGTAGAAATTTTTGGTATATAAAACCATGGCAGAAAAACTGAATGTCGGCGTTATGGGTACCGGTCACCTCGGTTCTCTTCACGCGAAGATGTTTTCATCAATGGAGATAGCAAACCTCACCGGTATATATGATGTTAGTGCGGAGCGTGCTGCTCAGGTTGCCGGCGAGTATGGCTGCAAGGCCTGCACTACCCCTCAGGAACTTTTTGATGTCTGTGATGCTGTTTCAATTGCTACCCCCACTACCAACCACTTTGAAACCGCCACACTCTGCCTTAACTCCGGTAAGGATGTCTTTATCGAAAAACCAATCACGTCTGATATTTCAGAGGCGGAACAGCTTGTTGTGCTCGCTGCAAAAAACAACAAGATTCTTCAGGTGGGTCATATTGAGCGTTTTAACCCGGCGCTGCTTTCACTCGAAAAGTATCTCCTTAATCCACTTTTTATTCAGACCGACCGCCTTGCTCAGTTTAATCCCCGCGGCACCGATGTTAATGTGGTGCTTGATCTGATGATTCATGATATTGACATAATCCTCAGTCTGGTTAAAAGCCCCGTTGTAAAAGTTGACGCCAGCGGTGTTGGCGTTGTCTCCGAGCTGATTGATATTGCAAATGCGCGCATTGAGTTTGAAAACGGTGCTGTTGCTAACGTAACCGCAAGTCGCATTTCTCAGAAAAAGATGCGTAAGATGAGGATTTTCCAGAAAGACAATTATATATCACTCGATTTCACTACCGGCAACTCTGAAGTTTTCCGTATTACCGATGCAGATGAAAAAATAGCCACCGGATATATCAGCTTCGGTGAAATTGGCGCGGGGGAGAAGAAAAAGAAAGTTATATACGAACAGCCCGAAGCCAGAGAAGTAAATGCACTTAAATATGAACTTGAACTTTTTGTCCGCTCGGTGCAGACCCGCACACGCCCGGTTGTTTCAGGCGAGGACGGGCTCCGTGCTCTTCAGGTAGCCGCCCTCATCAATGAAAAAATCAAAGAGTCACTTAACAAGATCAGGAAATCAGGATGACTAAAAGAACAGTAACACAATTTACAGGTATTATTTTAGCAGTTAGCTCTCTGCTGCTCCTTGAGTCCTGCTCCGTATATAAAACCCTTGCAAACATAGGCCGGCTTCAGTATAAACTCAGCGGTACCAGCGGTATCGCCGTTGCAGGAGTTTCCCTGACAGGGAAAAACAGTATATCTGACTTTAACGCGCGGGAAATTATCAGCTTTACAGCCAGTGTGGCCCAGGGAAATCTTCCTATTACCTTTATTCTGAATGTTGATGCCAAAAATCCGAATACCGGAGGCGGCGGATATCCCCGTACGAATGCTTCCATCGAGGGATTTCCCTACCGTTTAGTGATCAACGGCACTCAGGTGATAAGCGGAGATATAGCGAGCTCTTTCACCATCCCCGGCACGGGAGAAACTTCAGTAATACCTCTTTCCGTTTCGTTTGATCTGGTGAAGGTATTTCAGAGTAAAAGCTATGAATCGCTCATAAACATTGCTCTTTCACTGGCTGGCGTAGGTTCAGGAGGCGCATCAGTTGAGCTTTTTGCCCGTCCTTCAATCAGAACAGAATTCGGATCAATGACGGCACCTGACGAAATACGCATCATTGACACCCAGTTCTCAGACCGATAAATTTCAATGTACAATGTACAATTTACAATTTACAATTTACAATGTCCAATGTACAATCTATGATCTTCAATAGAGAATATACCCGTAGATTGAGTAATTCATACTTCATAAATCATAATTCATAATTCATAATTCATAATTGTTTGATATGGCGACGAAAGAAACAGCAGCAGTAGGCGTAGATTTAGGCGGAACCTCCGTAAAAGTCGGATTAGTTGATAGCAAAGGCAAGATTGTCCGTAAAGCGGTTCTTGACACGTATGCTGAAGAGGGTCCTGACAGAGTTGTTAAGCAGATCAAGAAAGGTATTCATGAGGTTTTGAAGCCGGGCGGATATAAAATAAAAGGGATCGGTATTGGTTCACCTGGCGTGGTTCAGTTAAAGGACGGCATTGTCGAAAACCCACCGAATTTTCCCGGCTGGACAAAGGTAAAACTCGGCAAAAAAATAATTGAAGAATTTAAACTTGCTTCTTTTGTGGATAATGATGCAAACGCAGCGGCCATTGGTGAACTTATCTTTGGTGCCGGCAAAAAATTTGATTCATTTATCATGATCACTCTCGGAACAGGAGTTGGCGGCGGTATTGTGCTTGATAAGAAGCTGTTCCGCGGCAGTCATGGCTTTGCAGGAGAGATAGGACATGGTTCTATTGATTACGCCGGACCACAATGCAAGTGCGGCTCTTACGGCTGTATTGAAACCTATGCAGGAAACAATTACCTGACTGCAAGGGTTAAAGATGCACTGTTACAACGTGAAGATAGTCTTATCACCCGCATCATGCGAGAAGAGCAGATTCCGTTGACTCCGAAACTTATTTCCCGCGCAATGGAAGCCGGTGATGAGTTCGCCATCAGTGTGGTTGATGACCTTGGCCGCAAACTCGGTTACTCATTTGCCAATGTAGCCAACATACTTGATGTAACAAATTTTGTTGTGGGCGGCGGTGTTGCCGGTTTCGGCAAACGGCTCTTCACCGCAATGGAAGCAGGAATGAAAGAGCGTGTGGGTAAATCACTCAAATCGCTGTGCAAAATTGTACCCGCAAAGCTGAAAAACGAAGCCGGCATACTTGGTGCCTCCGCATTGGTGTACTATAAATACAATTGAGTATTTACTCCTTTGGTTGATTGAATCATTTTTGTAATGGATAACGGTAAAACACAGCCGGATGCTGAGTCCCAAAAAGAGTTTTTTCAGGTTGATCCTTCCTTAAAGAAACTCCCTGAGTTTTGCAAATGATTTAAAAAAACCTTACTTGAAACTGACAGAAGTAACCTCAATCCCTTCATTCAGTTCATCAATGACTCCTGCCTAGAAACCCAAAAATCAGTTTTGGAAAACCTAAAAAAGTTTTGTCCTCTTTTCCCGTCCATCCGGTACTTTTAGTCCTCTTTTTCTTCGGGAATTCACAATTTCCATTTTCCTTATTCATACTTCATGCTTAACAATTCCCCCTCTTTTTTCTTAAATTGCACTTAAGAATGAGTAACTTTTTAGGCGAAATCATCAACTTCCGGCTTCCAATCCCGTTTTCTGAGGTCAGCCATAACCTCATCGGTGCACATCCGGTTTTTTGCAAAAATCATCTCATTTCCATGCTTTTTTTCATCCTTTTGCTCAACCTTGCAGTCCAGGCACAGGAGACCCCGCTCGTCCCAAAGGATGCCCCTCTGGTTTCTGACACCACAATTACGGGTACTTCCCGCTCCGGGTTGGACTCTGTGATTTACACCTCTGCCAAGGACTCCCTTATCTTTTCTGTCGCGAAGAAAAATATGGATCTCTACGGCTCAGGAAACATCCGTTACAAGGAAACTGAACTTAGCGCGGGTAAACTGTTTATTGACTTCAACAAAAATGAAATTGAAGCAACCGGTCTCAAAACTGATTCAACCTCTGAGATAACCGAAAGCCCGGTGCTTGTTGATAAAGGTGAGGAATACCGCGGCTCACGGATGCGATATAATTACAAAACCACCAAGGGCTTCATTACCTACGCAAAAACCAAAGAAGCTGAAACTTCCTACTCCGGTGCGCGAATTAAAAAAGTGACTAAGGATACTTATTTTGTAGAGAATGGTGTTTACAGTACATGTGATGCAGATGAACCTCACTACTTTTTCTACGGTACTGAAATGAAAGTGATTCAGAAGGAACAGTTAGTGGGTAAATGGATATGGCTGGCGTTTAACAATGTGCCGTTTCCAATCCCGCTTCCATTTGCAGTAGTACCTTTGGAGTCAGGTCGCCGCTCAGGATTTCTTGCTCCTGCTTATGGCGAAAGACAAGGATTCGGAAAATATTTCAGCCGTTTCGGTTACTTTTGGGCACTGAGTGATTATTCGGATGTAAACCTTACGGCAGATTATTATCTGAAAGGGGGATATACTTTAAACAGCCGGTTCAGATATGCAGAGCGATATAACTATACCGGACAGTTTGAAGCTAGTTATTCTAATCTTTTTGCCGGTGAAGAGTCCGATCCTGATTTCACGAAGACCACGGAATACAGAGCCAACTGGAATCACAATCAGAGTATTACGCCTACAAGCCGCTTTGATGCAAACATGCAGTTCATGTCTGGCAACTTTTACCGCCAGACCAGCGCGGACTATAATCAGCTTCTGACGAACGATATATATTCAAACGCTACCTACTCAAAAAACTGGGAAGAGTGGGGGAGCAGCATGACTCTTAACTACTCACGCCGTCAGAATCTTGAGTCGGGGGATATTAACGAGGTGCTCCCTTCTGTCTATTTTAGCAAATCACAGTTTTATCCTTTCCGGACGAGCAAGCTGCAGTCAAACCAGAGCTGGTATGAGATGATAGGCGTAAGCTACAGCGGACAGCTTCAGAATAAACGCGACAAAAATAACGGTGACCTCCGTATCCGCGGCGGTATTCAGCACACAGCTTCTGTTGGGGCATCTCCTAAGATCGGATATATAAGTATCTCCCCTTCGCTCAACTACCGCGAAGCATGGTATAACAAACAGATTATTAAACGTGCTGAAGTTTCTCCCTTTTCAGGAAATGATACGGTCATCACCGATGATGTTAATAAAATCTCGATGGTGCGCCTCTTCAGTCTTTCAGCAAACGCGACTTCAAAACTTTACGGTGTGTTTAATGCTAATCAGTTTGGTGTTGCCGCTGTCCGTCATATTCTTCAGCCCTCTCTCGGTTTTAGTTTTCAGCCGGATTTTTCAACTGAAGGATGGGGCTACTATGATAGCTACACATTGAGCGACGGAAGCCGCGTCAAATACAATAAGTATGAACGCGAAATTTTCGGTGGTGCTTCGCAGGGGGAGAGCCGGATGATTACCATGCGGCTTGATAACCTCTTTGAAATGAAAACAATGGTTGACCCCACTGATACAACCTCAAAAGAAAAAAAAATTCAGTTGATGAATTTTGGCGCTGACCTTAACTACGATATGGCAGCCGATAGTCTCCGTTTCTCTGATCTCCGACTCAGTTACCGAACTCAGGTGGGTGATATATTAAATATCAGCGGGTTTTCCAGCTATACGCTCTATGATTTTGTGCAGAATGTCGGCACGGTTAACCGCTTTCTCGCCTCAGAAGGACGCGGTCTAATGCGCCTCAAATCTCTCAGCTTTTCTGTGTCAACCACTCTCTCCGGTGACCGTCTGAAACCGGAAACCCCGGCCGGGCTGGCGCCTGAGGATGAAATTCCCGTAGAAGACCCGCTCTTCCGCGACAATAACAGTAACTACCGTGGTATATACGATGTCCCTGAAGCTGACTTCACTATCCCCTGGAGTCTTTCTCTCAATTATAATTACAGTCTTTCAAAGCCGAGCCCGTCACTCAGCACTTCATATTCAAATGTAAGTACGAATATTAATTTTAATCTTACAAAAAACTGGAAATTTATTCTTGTCGGAAGTTACGATCTTGAGCAGAAGCAGTTTGCTGCTCCTCAGGTTACCGTCAGCCGCGATCTTCACTGCTGGATTATGAACTTTACCTGGAACCCCATAGGAAGTTACACCGGCTATCGCTTTGAAATAAGAGTAAAAGCATCTCAGCTTCAGGACTTAAAAATCACCAAGACTGACCGCTTCTTCGGCGGTAGATAGAATGAAGATATACCTGATTGATGGAAATAATCTGATGCTTAAACTCAGAAGGACAGCAGCACTTTGGAAAAACTCTAAACAAGGGAGCCGCGAGCTTCTTGTTTCCATTCTGCTCGAATCTCCTCAGCTCAGAAAAGCTAAGGTAAAAATCTTTTTTGACGGTGCTGAAAATGGTCGTATATCTTCAGGAACGATATCGCTCCATTACTCCGGCTCAAAAACTGCCGACTTTTTTATACGCCGCGAAATTGAACAGATAAAAAATCCGAAGCTAACGTCAGTTATTTCCTCCGATCATGAAATTATGAATCTTGCAAAGGTCTGTCTTTGCACCGTGGTAACCAGTGAGGAGTTCAGCCGCTCCCTTGAAAAGGAATCAGAAGACACCAGCGAAGAATCCAAAATAAACGCGCTTTCGCGTGAGAATGATGAAATATATCAGCTTCTTTCCCGGAAGAAAAAACCCGAATAAAACCCTGAGTATGTCATGAAAAAAATATTTTTTATAATTCTTCTGATTACCGCATGTATCTCTCCTCAGAAATTCTCCGTACACAAGGAGCATTATTTACAATATGGAAGTCCGCTTAAACTTCCTTCTGAGTTTGACGCCCGCGGTAATGATATTATTCCGCTTCAGTATGACAAAAGCCGCCAAACTAACACCGTCATTTTTGGCTATCTGCCTGATTGGGAGTATGGCCCAAGCCGTCAGTATCTTCGATATGATATATTGACTCATATCGGGGCATTTGACTTTACCGTAAGTGCAACTGGTGCTGTCGGAAACCCGAGCGGCTGGCCTTGGACTGATGTAATTAACACAGCTCATCAAAACGGCGTAAAAGTAATTCTCACCGCCGTGAATTTTGACGGTGATCAGATTCATACCATCATGACTGACCCAACGGTCAAGCAAACCTTCTTTAATAATATAAAATCACGGATTCAGCAGTATCAGCTTGACGGTGTGAATATTGATTTTGAAAGTCTGAACTCGGCTGACCGCGGCACTGTTCTGAATACTTTTATGGCAGAGCTTTCGGTTTATCTGAAATCTTTTTTCCCGAATACAGAAGTTTCTTTCGCCGGTCCGGCGCTCACCTCAGGTTATAACTTATCCGGTCTCGCATCTTCCTGCGATTATATATTCATCATGGGTTATGCGTTCTGGGGAAGCTGGAGCTCAACCTCCGGCGCTTGTTCTCCCTTAACCGGCGGCTCGATAAATATAACAAATACTGTGGTTACACAATACTCCTGGATGACAAACAATACTCCTCAAAAGCTGATTCTTGGTATTCCTTATTATGGTCTCAAATGGAAAACTCAGACAGATGCACCGCACTCTCCGGTGATTGATTATATATCATCTTCTCGTTTTAAGACGGATGTTACCGCTGCTCAAACCTACGGTCGCCTCTGGGCTTCAGATCAACAGGTGCCCTGGTACCGCTATCAGATAAATAACGAATGGTATCAGGTTTGGTATGATGATGATTCGAGTCTCGGTCTGAAATATGCACTAGCTCAGTCAAAAAACTATCTTGGCGTTGGTATGTGGGCACTCGGCTATGATGGAGATCGGCAGGAGCTTTGGAATGAACTCTACAACCGCTTTTATGCCACAGTCCCGGTAGAACTATCGTCTTTTACCCTTAAACAGTTTGGCTCCTCAGTGCTGCTTAACTGGAAAACCGCTACTGAAACGAATAGCCGCTTATATACCATCGAACGCTCAGCAGTGAATCGGGATGCCGAATATACAGTCATTGGAACTGTTGACGGTGCGGGTACGACCGTAACTGCACGGCATTATACATTTACTGATGATCCCGGTACTTTCGGTAATTATATATACCGCATTACCCAGCATGATTTTGACGGCACGGCACGGGTCATCGGCACTGAGATGATCCGCCTTATACCGGATAAACTGAGTTATGCTCTGCATGATGCATATCCGAATCCATTTAATCCTTCAGTAAAGATTTCTTTTTCCGTTCCTCAGAGCACCAGAGTCACGCTTTCGGTGTATAATCAACTTGGTGAACTTGTGTCCCTCCTCCGTGATGAGCCGATGGAGGCAGGGGAGTATGAAGAATATTTCACACCTATCGGACTCCCCGCGGGAGTTTATATTCTTACCATGCAGAGTCCGCTTGGTGCAATATCCAAAAAGCTGGTTTATCTGAAATGAGTACCGATGTAGCTGTAACAAATCACTTTCATAAGAACCGGCAGTTGGTCAGGTTTGAGGACTGTGACCCTGCAGGCATTATCTTTTTTGCGAATTATTTCCGCTATGCTCAGGCGGCAATTGCGGAGTACTTCAATGCGACAGATGAGTTTCAGGAGTTTTATAACGGTGCAGAACTGGTGTTCCCGGTCATTTCCACCGGAGCCGATTTTAAGAAAATGGTACGGCTGGGCGATATGCTGCAGATCGTTCTATCAGTATCACAAATGAAAGAATCATCGTTTGAGTTCCTGTTTGAGTTTTTTCATGAGGGGAATAAAACTGCGGAGCTGAAAATCGCCCATGTTTGTATATCAAAGAAAACCGGTGCGAAACAGCCGCTGCCTGAGTTCATAAAGAAGCTGGGTTCCGGAAGCTAAACGCAAAATATAATAATTTTTCGCGATGAAACACAAAGAATCGAATTCATACGGACAGATGAAAATCAGACGTTTTAATCTTACGTAAAACAGCCGACAGAACTTTCTCTCATTTTGCAGAGAATAACAGAATAGTTAAGTTTGCTAAAGAATTTTATCAGAATACGCTCAATAAATGAGGTAGAAAAATGAAGACTTCCGGGATTCTTGTTGGCATTTTTTTCTGTTTCTCCTTAACGTCTTTCGCTCAGATAGACACGACGGAGTGGTACCCGCTGAATGACGGGAACTATTGGGAATACACT
>JADLAF010000231.1 GCA_020848375.1 Ignavibacteriaceae bacterium | reverse complement strand
AGTGTATTCCCAATAGTTCCCGTCATTCAGCGGGTACCACTCCGTCGTGTCTATCTGAGCGAAAGACGTTAAGGAGAAACAGAAAAAAATGCCAACAAGAATCCCGGAAGTCTTCATTTTTCTACCTGATTTAATGAGCGTATTCTGATAAAATTCTTGATTAAACTTAACCATTTCGCAGATATTCACAAAATAGAGCAGATATCTCTCGGTTCAGTCAAGTTGGAACAGAACGCCGGATTGTTCTCAGGTGGTACGAATTGAATTCTTTGCGCCTTGGCGCCTTTGCGCGAGGTTTTTCATCTGTCTGTACGGATTCAATACTTTGCTGGTCTCCCCGGATACTCAGAAATCCCATAAAACAATCAAAAATAAGTCCTATTTTTACATGAGCAATTTGCTGGCTTTGCACAAGGCAGAGTCATTTGCAAATAAAGTAACTGGCCGCCGGAATTTGTCGAACTTCGCGGCTCCATTTGGTTCTTAATCGTTACATGATAAAAAATAAAAAGAAATCAGCCCTCTTCATTGGACTGCACTCAGTCCTGATAGCCATTCTTGCAGGGGCCTCTTTCCTGGTGGAAGTTCCGTTCAAAATACGCAGTTATGCAGAAATCTTCCCGAAGGAAAAATGGCTTCTCACACGAGGGGGCAATGGTGAACTGGTTTCAAGCCAAATTGACTATACTCACGGCAGGGTGAACTCCTACTCCACAGCAAATTTTGACCGGGGGGGAATATGTATCTCTGGACTTCGGAAAATTCCTGCAGAACAAAACCGAACTGCTCAAAGGAGATACCCTTGCCATAATGGCTTCAAGTCAGCTTCAGGATGACCTTGTTACCGCGATTGCTGAACTTGAAATCGCCACAGCCAATCTGAAGTCACAGAACAGCCCCGCAAAAGAATCTGAGATTAATGAGGCAGCATTCAGACTTGCCGCTACGGAAAAAAGGATTCAGGAACAGAAAATTCTTTTTGAAAGATAAGCCAGTTATATCAAAAAGGATTTGCCTCTCAGCAGGAATATGACTCAAATAAAAATGCTCTTGAAATTCTTGAAATCCAGTACAGAATAGATGAAGCCGCACTTCTGACTATGAAAACAGGCGTAAAACCGGAGGAGATTGCCCTGCTCGAATCACAAATTGCAGCCGTGAAAAGAAAAGTTGACTACCTCAATCTGAAAAAGGAAAGATTTACGCTCACTGCTCCGTTCAGCGGCAAACTTATTCCCTCGTTTTCTCCTGACACCCTGCTTCATCTTGCAAACTGGACTGATGCGGTCATACATATTCCCATTAATCCGGCAGATGCAAAAGACCTGAAAAAAATGGAATATGTCAATCTTTCATTTCCGGATTTTGATGTTGTCTGCAAGGTAAAAGTTCTTCAGGTCAGCAATGAGATTGCACTGGTTGACAATCGTCAGGTGCTGTTTGTTACTCTGCTTGCCCCTTCCTGCAGTCAGGAACTTCTCCCCGGTATGGTGCTTAAATGCTCAATTGAACTTAAAACCGTCTCACTGGGGAATTATCTCTATAAAATGGCCGGCCGGTAACATGCACCGGAGCGAATACAAATATTTCATCCCGGTCAGCCGGCTTGATGAACTGCGGCGGGAAATACTCCCTTATGTTTCTTACGATCCTCATCTGGCGCGCGCAAAAAGAACTGAATACACGGTGCGGAGTATATATTATGACTCCCCCGGCCTGATGACCTATCATGAAAAACTTGCCGGTCTGAGAGAAAGAAGAAAATACCGTATCCGCGCGTATAACGACAGCTCTCCTGAAGCAGTTGTCTTCACAGAGATTAAACGAAAAGATGGTGATCACATCTGGAAAGACCGTGCTTCACTGCTGACGGGGAATATTCAGGAGTTTCTCAGAACAGGAAGCATAGAACTTCTTTTGTCAAAGAACGGGGACCGCCGTGCGGCGGAAATATACGCGGGTAATTTCCTCTATTTTATGAAGACACATCGCCTCAGTCCGGTTATATTAATAACCTACGAGCGGGAGGCTTTCCAATGCCCTTACGGAACAGAACTGCGCATCACACTGGATAAAAATATACGCGCTGATATTTGTCATTCAGAAGAAGAATTATTTAATGAAGACTTTAACGGCCTGGTCGTAAAGGATAATTTTGTCCTTGAGGTAAAATTCAGGGAAATGATACCGGGATGGCTTCCGCGGGTTATACAGAAGTACAATACACAGCGCACCTCCGCCTCGAAGTACGTTATGGGGATGGAGTCAGTTTATGAGAATATCCGTAATAAAAGGATCTTTGTATGATCGAAAATCTGCAGTCCATTGATGTGTTTTCCCCGACTTTTATTGAGATCTTTCTCAATCTGATGACCAGTCTTATCTGCTCGTTAGTGGTTACCTTTATTTATAAATATACCTATCAGGGGGTTGGTTACTCGCGCAGCTTTGTGAATTCATTTATCTTTCTTTCCATGATCACCGCGTTGGTTATCATGAGCATCGGCAACAGTCTGGCGCGCGCGTTTGGACTCGTTGGTGCACTTTCTATAATTCGTTTTAGAACTGCCATTAAAGATACTTCTGATCTGGTTTATATATT
>JADLAF010000230.1 GCA_020848375.1 Ignavibacteriaceae bacterium | reverse complement strand
TGAAAAAAAGTTTGAAATTCCGCGATAGCTCAATGGTGGATCCCGACACGTCGGGATGTTAACCGAAGGGTCGCTGAAAAAAAGTTTGAAATTCCGCGATAGCTCAATGGTGGAGCATTCGGCTGTTAACCGAAGGGTTGCAAGTTCGAGTCTTGCTCGCGGAGCAAGAAAACCCCGACTTGTTCGGGGTTTTTTGTTTTCGCTTGGGCATTCGGATGTTACTCCGAAAGCTTTCGGAGTGCAAGTTCGAGTCTTCGCGACGAATTGCTCCCAAAGCAAAAAAGTCCCTGAGAATTGCGGGGCTTTTATGCTTCAAATTCCATTTGTGTAATATTTTCTCACATTAGAAAATCTCATTCTTCGGTAAATATTACATCGGAATATCCGATAATTCGGAGCTTGGAATTCATCAAAATCAATGTTCCGTATTTCTTAACCTATATTATTCCCCGGGCATCTGCGCTGTTCTATTTTTGAATCAAAAAAGAAGAAGTTATATGGGAAAAAACAAATAAAATTAATCGCTGCACCTCAGCAATTTCAATGGGTGGGGGACGGATTCCGGACAGGACACCTTCAGTTCTCATTTTTTGTCAACTTTTACCCCCCCCCTCAACAATAAAAATACCATTAAAACAGATCGATAATCGGTCAGAATTTCCTAATATTGTAAATTATTTACAAATTTCAGCTATTCTCCCCCTTGTTTTTCATCAAACCTAGCTATATTTGTAACCAGCATACATAATAAGAAGAAAAGATGATTCTCAATTTTACTGTACAGAATTTTAGCTCAATCAAAGAAAAACAAACCCTCAGTTTTGAGGCCGATAAATCCGCCCACCTTGAGGAGAGCTTTGTCATTAAAACTGGCCGTTTCCGGATTCTGAAAATGGCCCTCATTTTTGGGGCTAACGCTTCGGGCAAGACCACAATTCTCAAAGCTCTTAATTTTCTTCTTGACCTGGTATTAAATCCTGCGGGCAGCAAAACAGAAGAACTGGATTTTAAACCATTCTTATTCGTTCAAGAAATTGATCAAAACGCAATTATCCGTATAGAATTTATCTCCAATGCGATAAAGTACTCATACGAAGTTGAGTTTTCAACAATTGCTGTAGTACGTGAAGTTTTATACAATCATACTCCCGGCAAATCGTTAGTATTTAAAAGAAACACAGATTTAACAAATAAATTAACTGAAATCAGATTTGGTGAAAAAATCAGAGCTGACAAAACTGTTTCAAAAATACTTGAAGGTAATACACTTTGGAATAATACTGTATTAGGAGGGTATTTAAAAACCAATATTGATATTGCTGAACTTAAGGAGGTTTGTGATTGGTTCGGGGACTATCTACATTCGGTGATTAACCCAAGAACTTCGATGGAAAGATTTATTTCTTCAAAATTTGAAAACGGCGAACTTCCCA
The DNA here is from genome assembly GCA_020848375.1 of Ignavibacteriaceae bacterium. GTDB lineage: Bacteria > Bacteroidota > Ignavibacteria > Ignavibacteriales > Ignavibacteriaceae > H2-BAC3. The sequence continues at coordinate 1,241 of JADLAF010000230.1, read as the reverse complement.
AAGAGAATGTTGTTAAAATACTGAAGAAAGCAGATTTAAATATATCAAATATATTCACAAAAGAGGAAGTATACGATTCATCTGAAAGTGTTGCTGCAATACTGGAATCAATTATAAATAGTTCTATAGAAGAATTACAACAAATAGAAGGTACTAAAAAACTCAGCAGGATAAAGATCACATTTGAGCATACAGTAAATCAAGTAAGATATAATCTCCCCATTGAACTCGAATCACAAGGCACCAGAAGATATTTCGTAATTGCCGGTTTGTTAGCTCTCCTGATTGAAAAGCCGACATTGCTGCCCATAGATGAACTTGAATCTTCATTGCATCCTGATTTATATCAGCACTTTATCATTACATTTTTGCTTAATTCAAAACACTCACAAATTATTGCTACAACTCATAACAGAGAAATTCTTGACAACAAAGATCTTTTCAGAAATGATGCAATATGGTTTACGGACAAAAATAATAATGGTGCAACCGAGATTTACTCCTTAGCAGATTTTGACAGCTCTGTCATAAGAAACACCACTAATATTCTAAACGCTTATAAGAGCGGTAAATTGCGTGCAAATCCGGTACTTGGGGACAACTATATAAACTAACTTTATGCGAAGCCGGAAAAAGTTAAAAGTTGAGAGTATCAATGGTTACGCATTTGTTGTGGACGGCGAAACCGAAGTTTGGTATCTCCAGATGCTAAAACGTGATTTACAAAATGGCCGTACTGTGCAGGTGAGCATTAAACCGGAAATACCTAAGAGGAAAAGTCTTGCAGAACAATACAAATTAGCTGTCGGCCTGTCAAAGCAGGAGTTTACAAAAGTTTTCTGGATAGTTGACTTGGATACCCTTATTAAAGAGAGCAATGAAACTCCATCGGTTAAAATATCAGCTTTAAAGCAGTTTAATGAATACCGCCAAAAATGTGAACAAAATTACCGGAACATTATTATAATAGCTGTAAATCCATGTCTTGAGTTTTGGTTTCTTTTACACTTCATAAATACTGCCAGAATCTTTGAAAATTGTTCAGAAGCTATGGCGCAGTTAAAAAAATATCTTGCGGGCTATGAAAAATCACAAAAATATTTCACTAAAGAGAATGATGATATTTATCTTAAACTAAAACCACATCTAAGTGCTGCGATTAGAAGCTCAGAAGCATTAGGAAGCTACGATTCACGAAACCCTGGAAAAGCAGTCTGTGAAATGTATTTACTCTTTCAGGA
>JADLAF010000229.1 GCA_020848375.1 Ignavibacteriaceae bacterium | reverse complement strand
GATTTTAATAAAAAAGACCAAATAATTCAATTGGGAATGAGCCCTGTCAGAATTGATTTATTAACAGGGATTGACGGGGTTGAGTTTGAATATTGTTATAATCGAAGAGTTTTGTCCAAAATTGCTCAAATAGAAGCAAATTTTATTTCTCGTGAGGATCTGATAAAAAACAAAGCATTTACTGGACGAATTAAGGACCTGGCTGATTTGGAAGAATTAAATAAATATTCGGCGGATCAAGAACAATAAAAATTATTTGATTCGGGAAATGGCGTTGTAATTTTCTCAGTCAATCCTAAAAAGCGGCTTAAACTCCGGTTCACTCATATCCTCACTATAATAGACTTTCTCTAAAAATAATCCGGAGGGGGGGGCAGTATAAGGGGCTATAACCTGCGCATCGCGGTTGGTCATTGCATCTTTAAGAAAGGTAACTCCGGCTTTTCCTCTTCCGACCTCAACTGCCGCACCGATTATCCGTCTGACCATCTTCCATAGAAAATGATCTGCTTTAAGACGAATCAGAATCATTTCACCAAACTTTCCAACCTGGATATCTAAAATTTCTGCTTTGCTCTCTTCACCCTCAGTATCAACCTGTGAGAAGGCAAAAAAATCATTTCTGCCTTTAAGATGTGAAAGTGACTCAGCAATTTTCTCATAATTTAATGGATCTTTTACCCACCAGACATAATCTTTATAGAATCCGCTCGGGCGGGAGGAAATTTGATATATATAGCTCCGCGCGATGGCACTGTAACGGGCATGAAACCTGGGTGAGACTGGCTCAACTGCTCGCAAAACAATATCAGCCGGAAGCAGATCATTAACTCTGAAAAGGAAGTTCCGCATATCCGGTCCTTTGAGTAGTTCAAGGTGTGCAATTTGTGCGAGCGCATGTACCCCCGCGTCAGTCCGGCCAGAACCCTGCATATCAATTTTGTCTTTCGGGAAAAGCTGCCGTAGTGCTTCAAATAGAGTGCCCTGCACTGTTTTTACATCCCTCTGCACCTGCCACCCCTGATAACGTGTCCCCTTATACTCAATGGTTAGTTTATATCTCATGATGACTCAAAACGTAACTGAAGCAGTTGCAGATGCATCCGCTGTTTCATAGATACTGACGCCTATACCAGAGATATTGGATGGAAGGGCTGATTTTTTTATTTCTTCAATGAAATAAAGTGCCAGATTTTCTGCTGTTGAGTGAAAAGGAATAATCTCGTGTTTTGAGTTAATCCTTTTGAAAAACGCAATTACTTCCGTATCAGAATCAACCAGAACAAAAGCATGATCAAGCCGGTCAATCAACGGTTGAAGTATTTTATCAATATCATAAAAGTCAATCAGGATTCCGTTTGAGTCCGGAATGCCTTCAAGTGTTATATATGCTTTGTATGAATGACCGTGAAGGTTTTTGCAGGGTCCGGGGTGAAACGGAAGCCGGTGTCCCATTTCCCAGTGATATTCTTTGGTGATTTTCATTATACTCCTTTAATAGAGGGGTCCCAGATATATTTGTGCATCTGAAGCTGAAACCTGACGGGAAGATGGTCTCGCAAAATAAGGTCAACCAGTTCTTTTGGGGAGAAAGATGTGAACACGGTTGAAAAAAGCAGTCTGCACTTATCTGTAAGTTGGTATTGTTTAATGGTTTCTCTTGCCCAGATATAGTCTTCTTCTGACCCGATAACAAACTTCAGCTCATCAGTTGGTTTCAGATACTCAAGATTCTCATACCTGTTTTTATGCATCATAGCGCTTGACGGAGTTTTTAAATCCATGATTACAACAACGCGCTTATCAATATCTCTGACCGGAAGACTTCCGCTGGTCTCTATCAGAACGGTATATCCCTCATCACAAAGTTCGGTCATCAGGTTATGAACCCGCTTCTGCACCAGAGGTTCACCGCCCGTTATTTCAACCAGTCGGCAGTCATACTTTTTTATTTCATCTTTAATTTCCGGAAAGGTCATTTCTTTCCCTTCATAAAAAGCATATTCTGTATCGCAGTAGGTACAGCGCAGATTGCACCAGGTAAGACGGATAAAAATGCAGGGAAGCCCTGCGTAAGTGCTTTCCCCCTGAACTGAATAATAGATTTCGTTGATGTTTAGCGAGTGCATAAAAATTGGTTTTTCCGGTTGTAAAGATACGGAAAAACCTGCCAATGGCTTAACCTGATAACAAATTGGTGCTTTTTCTGAAGTTACATAATACCGTTTACCGGGCGGTCTTTCCTCAGAAACAAATGGTTCAATCCCCAAATTACGGAAGCAAGGGAGAGTGCTATGAAGAGGGGAATGATATACCAGTTTGCGATAATACTTTCTGTCATACGCATATAGTGAGGAAGCGCCCCGGCAGCAAGTGCAAGTCCGAATGCAATAGAAGCAGTGAGTCCGGCCCTCCCCGGCATCCCTGCAGCCAGCACCCTTATGGCAGCAGGAGATGAGGCCTGAAGAAAAAACGCACCCGCAAACAGAAAAAACTTAGAATGTTCATGCAAAGTAAGCAGTACAACGGCGAGAATAAGAGAAACATAGAGCCATAGCCGTTTTCCGAGCCAGTCAGCCAGAAATCCGCCCGCCATTTTGCCTGATGCCGCGCTTATGGCCAGAGGAATCAGCACCGCTATTTCACCGGCTGATATATATTGAAAAATATTCCATACAGCCGAACGAAAAGCGATGGCAAGTAGCACGGCAATCATAATCATATCATGTTTGTCCGGTATGAAGGACTGTCTTTCATCCGGGGCGTGATTTTTTTCTGATTTCAGCAGGCCAGATAAAGCAGCAGAAAGTAGAAAAAGTATGATCAGTTCAGAAACAGGGAAGAGCCCGAGCCATGATATATATCCGCCAAGAGCAAGCCCAAGAACTCCGGGTGAGGAAAACATCCCGATATATCTTGATGATTTATCGTCCGCGCTTATGGCAAGTGCCCCGCCGCCAACATGGAACACTGAAGACCCGATACCGCTCAGAACAATAGCCGTCCAAGGAGAAATGTTAAAAACCATGAGTGCCGCAACCGCGCAGAGTACTCCCCCGTACACAAACATCCTGCTCAGGCGGTATCTGTCAGCGAGCAGACCGGCAAGCGGCTGAGCGCCAAAAGCAAGAACATTGTAAACCAAAACAAGCATACTCAGTTCTTCTCCCTTTGCTGCTGATGAGGCAGCACTTCCGATAAGCAGCCCTGCTGTCAGGTCATTAAGCAGATGGATGAAACCAAGCAGCGCGGGTAAGTGCCATGCGGAAATTTTAACCCTGTTAAGCGGTAAAACAGCAGCTTCCATTATAATACCTCGTAAATCAGCAGTCCCGCTCCCGCTGAGAATATATTGGCGAGCAGCGAAATCTTCAGGGCAGTTTTGTTGTCGGTTTTTAGCAGGAACCAAAGTAGAAACATTTCTGCGATAATAACCAAAAGTTCAATGAAGAAAAAGAAGGGAAAGAACCCAATAGTTTCATAATATGTCGAATAATAGAATTCATAAAACAGCATCTGCACAAGCGGTTGTGTTATCAGATTAACGATGATGACAAACCCGACTGATTGTAAAATTGGTCTTTTCACCGCGAAGAGGTAAACTGCAAACTCAAGCAGGATGGTCAGCAGAAGCGTGCCTATGTTCATTGTTTTTTCTCCGTTGATTTTCTGCGAAAGAAAATAATCAGAACAGCAATTACTCCTGCAAGCGGAAACAGGAAGTAAAATATATCACCGACAAACAGCCCCTCCGGCTCAGGTGCTACATCACTCATGAGCAGATTTTCTGCCCTGAAGAGTCCTGCCTCAGGTTTAAAAGGGATTTCCTTTATGAACTCTGAGTCCTCGTAGATTTTGACTGAGGTGATCTCTGTTAGAAAGATGCTGTCTTTCACAAGGGTTATGGAGACTGTAAAATACACTTCATCAAAACTACCGTATTTTTTCCTGAACACTTTACTGAGGTTAAGTTCCGTTTTACGATAGCTTATATCTGAATTTTTAAGTTTTGTGAGAACATCACTGAGCTCGTCACCCGTTGTAACAAAACCGTCGTAGAGACTGTCTGTGTTGAATACATATATCACGGGCGTTGACGAATTTATTTTAATCTGAATGTATCTCTGATCAAACAGATTGGTGATTTGATCTTCTGACGTATAATACTCCCTGTATAAATTGGACAGAAGGAATATCTTGCCGGGAAACGAATCAACGGCGGAAAAATCAAGGAAGTATCTTTTTTCTTCCGGCTCACGGGGACGGATTATCACATCCGGCAGAAGGGTACCGGAAATAAGCAGAAAAAGGAGTAAAAATCTGGACATAAAAATCTCTGGATAATGATGAAGTTTATACCCAATTTTAATCAAAAAGTTTCACATGATTGTCGGTTATGAAAAAAAATCTTTGTTCGTGACCGCAGAAACGGGTAGTCCGGTTCAGGGGGTGTGTCAGTTCAGAGAAATTTGGGGGAAGGCAGTAGAGATAGTGTTATGAAAAGCCAGTTCCACTATTTTAGCATCCATAAAGCGGCGCATAGGAAAGGTGGCCAGAAGACGGAAAACATCATTATCTGATTTAGCACTGAGGATAATCCAGAGTTTGGTTCTGTCCATGGAAAGGGTATAGCTATTTATCTTACCTTCGAGCATCAGCCGATTAACCTGCTCCCGCTGCTGGGGGATAAGCGTCATAAATTCTTCTGTTATATTCTCAGGCAGATCTATATCAACCATGTATTGCTTCATCAAACCGGACTTGTTTCCTTCTGTATAAAAATTTCTTGTCTTACTGAAACAATTTACAGCGAATATTGATTCCCTCAAAACCGGAGATAAAAAAAGGCACTTTTTGAGGATATGAGGTCAGTCAAAAAGCCATTCAAAAAACGACTTTTTCTGCTTTTTATTTGCTTTCCAGTACTCCTGGTATCGTGACTGGGAAATCAGCCCCACAGGTCCATCGTGAATTCCACCGTCCTGCAATCCGTCATAGACCCTGACAGCTATAACATTTTCCCCTGGTTTGAGCAAACCCGCCGGGATGTAGTAGCCCCTTAACTGCTGCCACTCCTTATCTATGTAACTTGTTGAGGGAGTTTTCTTGATAACTCCGGTATTGCCAATTTTAACCCCATTGATAAATGCTTCATCCAGATCATCAATTTTACCAAGGAGAAGCACCATTGAGATGCCTTCAAGCTTTTCGGGTATTGTGAATCGCTTTCTGTACCACGCTATTCCATCATAGTCAGGAAATCCCTGAGACTCCCATTTTGCCGGTACCACAATCTGTTTCCAGCCGGACTCCTTAAGTGAAGGAGATGCCCATTCAGGGCTATCGCCTGTAGAAAATGACCAGAACCCTTCAAGATTATAATCAGGATTAAGTAAACCCTCAAGAATCGTAACGCGGAGCGGACCCTCAACTATTCCACCGGAAAGCTGGGCATCATAAACCCGGACAGCAATTACATTCCTGCCGGAATAGTTTAAAAAGTGAGCTGGTATTTTGTAAGTTCTGAATCGGTCATACGCGGTCTGATAATCGGGCGGAAAGAAGCCGGTTGCACCGATCAGGCGACCATTGCAGAAAACCTGATCTGCATCATCAATACGACCGAGTTCAATAAAAACCGGTCGCCCCTTAGCATCTGCAGGGAGGGTAAAACTTTTCCTGTACCAGGCGTAACCGTTATAACCATGAAATCCTTCATCTTCCCAAGAAGCCGGAGCGTAAATTGACTCCCACTGACTGTCGTCATAAGAGGAGAGGGCCCAGGTCTGATCATCTCCGATAGAGAATTTCCAGCTTCCCTTCAAATCCAGAGACAGGTATTTCTTCTGCGGAAAGAGTGCTGCGCTCAGAAAGAGCACTATCAGGAGGATTTCAAATTTTTTCATGGTGCAAAATACTTCAGAACATTAATTAATTAATAACAGTGAAAAGGAAAGCCGGAGGTCACACACTGCCTCCGGACTTTTTCTGCAGATTACCGCTCAGAAACTGCTCTGTGCTGCAAAATGACTGCGGTACTCATCATAGAGGGAAGTAAGCATTCTCTTAACTTTTGCATCTTTTTCGACATGTGAAAAGTTTAGAATAGCTTCCATGCCCGAAGTTTCGCCGATGTTATAGAGAGCCAGCGCGATGAGTATTCTGGTTGAAGGATCAATTTCTGTCTTCATTGCTTCAATGAGCGCTTCATTGACCTCCGTCAAGCGGTATTTACCAGCCAGATAGATTGCGCTTCTTCTGAGTCCGGTGTTCTCAGACTGAATACCAGTAATCAGATTTTGCAGATAGAGTTTTTCCTTAAAATATCTGCTCTGGGTGCTCTCCTGTGCCTGGATGAATCCGACCTGAAACAAGAGGACTAAAACTGTAACGATGGTTAAATTTTTCATGACTGACTCCTTGGGTGATGCTTATTTAATTATTGATGACCGATTACAAACTGAAATGATAATGCTCCGGATGATGGTCTGCCCGGATCCAGAGATTCGTTACTGGAGGAAAGTCCGGCAACGACTGCCAACGTGACGACAACCCAAACTGCCAGAAGGGAGTAAAGCTGTCTTTTGTTCTGCTGTTTCATGATTTTACTTACAGTATCTTTGTTAATTACTGATTCAAAACTACGGGTATGTTTTGTAAAGGGTGTCACAAGCAAGTAATGAATTGTAATAAATTGTCACAGCCGGTTGTCCCGCGATTGAAGCTCTTATAGACAGGGTGGATTTTCCCGCAGGGGCAGGTTTCCGCCAGAAGTTCTGCCCAAAGGGGAAATGACCAATCTAAAGAAGTAAGCTGAGTATATATAAAAAAAAGCTGCAGGATGATTTATATATATGAACCGCCGCCGGTGCAGTAAACCGCAGTGGATTAGTTGTGTTAATGTGCCGCCCAATTCGTCCGTACATGATTGCATTTATTATTAGGCAATGTTTTTGCACTTTTGCAAAGTTAAAAGAAAAGATTTTTTTTATTAGCAGGAGCTGGTGTTATGGCAGGATTAGGCGGGTTAAGGAGATTCGCGGAAGACTTTAAAGAACGGGAAAAAAAGATGCCCGTGTATTTCTTTGGGCATGGTTCGCCTATGAACGGAATAGAGGATAATGAGTTCAGCCGTGGGTGGCGGCAGGTTGGGCAAAGTACCGAGCTCCCCTCGGCGGTACTTTGCATTTCGGCTCACTGGCTGACTCAGGGCACACATATTACAGCAATGGAAGCACCCCGCACGATTCATGATTTTGGCGGATTTCCGAAAGCACTCTATGATATACAGTATCCCGCTCCCGGCTCACCTGAACTTGCGGCGGAGATTAGTAAAACTATAAAATCTACAAAAACTGGCATGGATCACGAATGGGGTCTTGATCATGGCACATGGGTTGTGGTTAAGGAAATGTATCCCGATGCATTAATTCCGGTTTTGCAGCTCAGTATAGATTACAATAAACCTGCTCAGTATCATTATGAACTTGCAAGAGAACTGGCTACGCTTAGAAAAAGGGGTGTGCTGATCATGGGGAGCGGTAATATGGTTCATAACCTGAGAATGATCGGGTGGGATATGCCCGACCGGGGGTTTGACTGGGCAGAGGAAATTAATGAGGTTATGAAAAACAAGATTATCTCACGTGATCATAAATCGCTGACAGATTATGGTTCATTGGGTTCTGCTGCCAAACTGGCAATACCAACTCCCGATCACTACTTCCCGCTGATATATACACTCGGTCTTCAGGAGCAAAATGAAGGAACAGAGTTCTTTAACGATAAAGCGGTGATGGGTTCAGTGACGATGACATCTGTTAAAATTAGTAGTTAGGAATTTGTAATTAGTAATGGGGAAACAGCAATTTACAATTCACAATTCAAATTGAGAGGTATTCCGCGAAGATCTGAGTGATTAGCGGGAGAAAATGTTACCCGATAATTTATACTGTGTTTGTTTTTGCTGCGGCGTTACCTGCAATCCAGCCGGTGGTCCAGCAGGACTGAAAATTGAAACCCCCGGTTACTGCATCTATATCCAGCAGCTCACCGGTGAAGTATATGTTCCGGTGCAGCCGGCTTTCCATAGTGGAAAAGTTAATCTGGTTTAATGACACTCCTCCGCAGGTTACAAATTCTTCCTTAAACGTACTCTTGCCGTCTGCGGTAAATTTCTGGTTGGAAAGAAGCTCCGCCAGTGCTCTCAGTTTCTTGAGAGAAATATCCTTCAATGGCAGTGATTCCTCAATTTCAGACCTTTCCAGAAACCGCTTCCAGAATTTTAGTGCCAGACCAAACTGCGCTTTTGATGCTGGTTTCAGCAAGGGCTGTTCATTCTTCAGATAACTGAGTTTGGAATATACCTCTTCCTGATTCTTCCCTCCGGTCCAATTAACCGTCAAGGTGAAATGATAGTTCATATCATGCAGAATCCGTGCGCCCCAGGCGGAGAGTGTTAGGATAGCCGGACCGCTTAAACCCCAGTGGGTGATTAAAGTCGGACCAGTCTGTTTCAATTTTGTTCTCTCTACTGAAACGACAGCATCCGGAACTGATATACCCTGAAGCCCTTCGAGAAATGAGTCCCTGATATTGAATGTAAAGAGAGAAGGAACCGGCGGTACAATCGAATAGCCGAGGCCGGAAAGAATGTGTAACAAACCGGAAGAGCTTCCGCCTGACATAATAACTTTATCGGCGGCTAAACTTTCTCCGCTTGAAAAGCGCAGTTGCCATCCTGACTTTCCGCTATCCAAAGAAGTCAGCTCAATCAGTTCATGACTGGTTAAAATCTCAACTGACAGCTTTTGAGCATTTTCCATGAAGCAATTAACAATTTCTGAAGAAGTGTTTCCGGATGGAAACATTCTGCCGTCTGGTTCAGCTACGAGCTTTACCCCAAAACGACTGAACCATTCGATGGTATCTTTGGGCTGAAAGCGGGTAAAAGGGGAAAGAAGCTCCCGCCCCCCTCTGGGGTAGAAACTTGTTAACTGGCGCGGATCAAAGCAGGCATGGGTTACATTGCACCTTCCGCCTCCTGAAATCCTGACTTTTGAGAGCAATTTGGTGGTTTTTTCGAAAATGAGCACACGTGAGTCCGGACTGGCTTCCTTTGCAGTGATCGCTGCGAGGAATCCTGATGCTCCGCCGCCGATAATTGCAATCACAGCCATTGGGTGATTTTGAACCGATAAACTTTTGAATTCATATCTCAAATATAACTCTGATGCCTGGCCAGGGGAGAGGAGATTCTTGCAGGATAACGGATTGAGTTTTTCCGTATTTTATGCTATTAGAAAAAATCTGCTTTGGCAGTCTGACATCTTCAAGTTAAGGAGAAGAATCATGAAAAAAGTTTTCCTGTTCCTGCTGTTAACCGGAGCCCTGCTTGCTCAAAATACTCTGACCGGACAAATCAAAGGCAAAGTTATTGCTGGCAATACTTTTGTTGCCGGTGCCCTGGTTGAAGCGGTTGGGGTCAGTCCGGCCGTGGGAGACTCTCTCCTTTTTACCACCATCTCAGGGAATACAGGTGACTATCATTTCCCCGCGCTTCCCTCCGGTATCTATTACCTGAAAGCAAAATTCAACGGTGTTGCATCACAAGCTGCCGGTCCATTTACTATTCAACCCGGTGTGGTTCTCCAGAATGTGAATCTTTACCTTTCATCGACCGGTCTGAATAACAATTCAGTCTCAGGCGTTGTATCTAATGCTGTTTCAAACACACCGTTATCGGGAGCGCTGGTTAAACTTATAGGAAACACGGCCACGGGCGGATATACTACGACAACCAATCTCAACGGAGAATACCGTTTTCTGAATATCGTTCCGGGCAGTTACCTGCTTGAGGCATCAGCCCCCGGTTATCAGACAACTGCATTGCTTGCGTATCTGAATATACAGAACGGCACGTTTCTTACAGGAATGAATCTCGCAATGATGCCTCTTCCCGAAACAGATGTTTTCTTCGGTGGAATGGTAAGGCAGGGGGGAATGTTGACCGTGGTTATTCCGATACCTGATGCGGCTATTACCCTCTTTAAGATCAGCACGACACCTGATTCCTCAATTTTCTTTACTGTTTCTGATTCGCTTGGAAGGTTCAGATTTAATGCCATTCCTTCAGGCACGTACCGTCTTACCGCACAGAAGGAAGGATATATAACAAAAATAGTTGAGAACCTGAATATCACGCAGAATACTGATAATTATATCATCCCTCTTGAACCACAGGGAACAAATACCGGCGGAAAAGTTAAAGGAACTGTTTCCTTTGATGGCACCAATCTTCCTGTGGCACAGGCAAAGATAGAATTTCTGCCGCTGAATATGCCTCCTTCGGCTACCAACTTTATTGCTTTTACCGGTTCTGAAGGAAGGTATGAAAAGCAGCTTCCGGCAGGGAGCTATGTTATTTCCTGCTCATTCATCAGCGCTGCCGGTGTTATATATAAAGAGTATTATGACAACAAACTTCAGGTTACTGAAGCTGACATCGTAAGTCTTCTTCCCGGACAGATTAGAGAAAATATCAATTTCGGCATTCCGGGTATTCAGAATCCCCCAATGGTTATTCTTAAAGGAACTGTGCGTGACACGATCAATAACCCGGTTCCACAGGCGCTGGTTACTCTCTGGATTCTTAATGATTCGCTACGCCTAACCACTATCAGCGGACCTGACGGTAAATATCATTTTTCTCTTTCAAATCATCCGGCTATGAATGTTGGTTATCGTGTTTCAGCTCAGAAGGATGGATTCAGAGCTGAGTTTTATAATAACAAGCCAACTTTTGCCCTTGCTGATCTTATCGTGATTCATGGTGACACGGTTGTTTCAGGAATTGACTTTTCTCTTGAGCCGCTCCTCAGTCCTGGACCTTCTTCAATCAGCGGATTTGTTTATGAGCAGGATGGTGCAACACCCATTGCAAATGCTTTTGTAATTGCATCAAAACGTCCGACCGGAGAAATTCTTTTCACTTTCTCAGGCGGTAACGGTGCTTATAGTTTTGCGAATGTAAGTCCGGGCGGATATTATATACTCTTTGCCGCAACAGGATTTGTGCCAGAGTTTTATAATAATGCCCAGATGTGGGAGCAGGCAGCTCTTATTTCTGCTTCAGGTGCTGTAACTGGTATTAACGGCACTCTTGCTCCTGTTACTTCAAACAACAATCCGGGCATAGTTGCCGGAACAGTTTCAACTCCTGAGGGGCAGCCACTCTCTGAAGTTTATATATCAGTGCTTAATGATCTTGGGCAGGTAATCGGTTATGCCTTCAGTGATGCATCGGGTAATTATTCTGTTACCGGACTTGCTCAGGGCAGCTATACGGTTCAGGCAAGCAAAGTACAGTTTAACAGTTTCAGTCAGAATCTGGTATATAATCCTGACGCCGGTCTGACCCATCTGATGAATATATCACTCAGCTCATCCCCTGCAGACATTGGTTCGGATGATGGTGATATTCCTGAGAAATTCGCTCTGCTCAGCAACTATCCCAATCCCTTCAATCCGTCAACAACCATTGAGTTTGCTCTTGCTGAGAGGAGTGATATTACTCTGAAGGTATATGATCTCTTCGGAAGAGAAATCGCAGTACTTGCCTCAGGCAGCTACTCAGCAGGAAGATATACCGTTCCCTTTGACGGCAGTAGCCACGCAAGCGGAGTGTATATCTATAAGCTCAGCTACGGCAAGGGGCAGAGCATTACGAGGAAGATGACGCTGCTTAAATAATTATGAATTATTAAGTATGAAATATGAATTGTTTTAATTGGTAATATTTAATCCAAAGAAAAGCCCTGGTTTGCAGCCGGGGCTTTTTTGTTTTTGTCCGGTTTACGGTAAAGACGATGCAAATGCTAAGCGGATGATTTG
>JADLAF010000228.1 GCA_020848375.1 Ignavibacteriaceae bacterium | reverse complement strand
TTCATTATCGTGAAGCGAATTTGCGCAATGCGTTTTTCAGCAGCTCTTCGATTGATATATCAGGCGTGACACCCAATATATCACGCACGGCCTGTTCGGCATTCTTTTGATTATATCCGAGCGCGATGAGCGCTGAGACCGCTTCTGAACGGATTCCAACAGGAGCAGTACCTGCTGCTGATGAAGGGACAGAGTCCACTTTTTCTCTGAGCTCAAGCACTAATCTTTCAGCAGTCTTTTTGCCGATGCCGGGAATGGTCGAAAGCCGAGCTGTGTCTGCCTGTGTTATCGTACGGCGCAGTTCTTCCGCACGGATACCGGAAAGTATAGAAAGCGCTGACTTTGCACCGATGCCGCTGACCGAGATCAGCAGTTCAAACATTGCTTTTTCTTCTTCACCTGAAAAGCCATAAAGACTGATTGAGTCCTCACGGACAATGGTTGATATATATAGCTGAACGGATTTTTTTCCGCTCACGGCTTCAAATGTATTAAGTGATATATTTACTAAATAGCCGACTCCGTTTACATCAATAAGAATACGAGTCGGAGCTGCGGTTATGATTTCGCCTTTAAGATATCCAATCATAGAATTACTCTTCCGGGGTTTTTCTTTATAAAATCGCCCCAGTTCTTCGGGGCACCCGCTGTTTCGGTTTTTTTGAATGAATGGCAGAGTGCAATACCGAGTGCATCGGCTGCATCCGCGGTCAAAGGTTTGTTTTTAAGATTAAGAATGGTGCGCACCATGAACGCAACCTGCTCTTTGGCAGCCGCCCCGTTCCCTGTGACGGATTTCTTTACCTCCCGCGGTGAATATTCATAGACTGCAAGCCCTTTGTTAACCGCGGCAACAATCGCAACACCGCGCGCGTAACCAAGCTTGAGCGCCGACTGTACATTTTTCCCAAAAAACGCTGTCTCAATGGCAAGCTCATCAGGATGATATTCGTTCATCTTTTTCTGCAGACCGGTATATATGGCGTGAAGCCGTTCACTCATGGGGATCCCGGACTGAAAGGTAATAGCACCTGTGTCAAGCAGTTTTAGTTTTCCTTTTTCAGCAGAGATGATGCCGTATCCGGTCCGGACTGAGCCGGGGTCAATGCCGAGGATAATCATTCCGCTGCCATCACCGTTCTGTTATACGGCTTTCTGGCTGTTTACTAACTGATCTGTCATTACCAGATCTTTCAGCTTAAGCTGAGGGAAGCGTTTTCCGTCGCGTGTGTAGTAGTCAATGCTATACACTGCTGATATATCTCCGCCTTCAGAGGCAAGCCGCTGAGTGTCATCGTTCAGCATATTGAACCCGATTGAATCAAAATCGCGTTCGCTCTCCTTATCGCGCAGTGTTGCGGCAAAGTGAATGCTTTTAAGGAAACGCGCAGCACCTTTGCGGATATACACGTTATCTGATTTAAATACCGGACGGTGGTTCCCCGGTCCGAACGGTGCAAACTGTTCAAGGATGCGGACGAACTTCGGTGTAATCTCAGAGAGCGGAAGCTCGGTATCAATTTCAATTGTTCTGGTTTTTGATTCGTCCGAGATGGATTCCATAACAATGCGGTTAAAGCGCTCTTTAAACTCTTCCAGTCTGTCAAGTTCAACAGCAAGACCGGCAGCAGCTTCATGACCGCCGTAGTGCAGCAGAATATCCTCACAGTTGCGCAGCGCTTCATATATATTAAAGCGCGAAACACTTCGGGCGGAGCCCTTTGCCACACCGTCAACCGTGGTGAGCATGATGGATGGTTTATAATATTTCTCAACCATGCGTGAGGCAACAATGCCTATAACACCCGGATGCCACAGTTCATTGTGAAGTACTATTGAACACTGCTCAGCTATTGTTTCAGAATTTTCAACCTGCAGACTGGCTTCGTTCCAGGTGCCTTCATCAATCTTGCGGCGTTCGGTATTTTCTGATTCAAGATCCTGCGCAAGACGGTCAGCAGTCGCCTGATCGTTCGTGATCAGAAGTTCAACAGCAATCTTTGCATCACTCAGGCGGCCCGCTGCATTGATGCGCGGAGCGAGTGAAAAAACAATCTGCCCTGAGCTCAGGTAGCCGTCCGGAATCCGGCTCGTGCGAATCAGTGCGGCAACTCCGGGTCTCGGATTTTTGTTGATGATTTGCAGCCCTTCCATTACCAGAATTCTGTTCTCATCGGTCAGAGGAACAATATCCGCGGCTCCGGCCAAAGCAACCAGATCAAGATATTTCATTGGTTTGTCATGCAGACCAACCCGTTCGGAGATACCCTGAGCGAGTTTGAAGGCAACGCCTGCACCTGAGAGATACTTAAATGGATACTTGCACTGCGGCTTAAGGGGGTCAAGCACTGCAAACGCTGCGGGGAGTATATCCTTCGGCTTATGGTGATCGCAGATGATCAACTCAACACCGAGTGATTTTGCATAATTGGTTTCCTCGATTGCGGTAATGCCGCAGTCAACTGAGATCATCAGATTGGTGCCGATGGAAGAGGCGTAATCAATCCCCAGGATGGATATACCATATCCCTCCTTCATCCGGTTGGGTATATAATACTCTACCTGTGCGCCCAGTTCTTTAAGGAACATATACATCAGCGCGGTGGAGCAGGTGCCATCCACATCGTAGTCACCATAGACAAGAATTTTCTCATTATGGGTTACGGCATGAATCACCCTGCCGGTGGCGGCTTCCATGCCATCCATCAGAAAGGGATCGTGAAGATAGGACAAATCAGGGCGGAAAAACCGTTTTGCTTCGTCAAACGTTCTGATATTTCTCATTACCAGAAGCCGGGCGAGACTCTGTGGGATGTTGAGCGCCTCAGAAAGATGGAGCACATCCTTCTGATTGTCCGGCTCAAGAATTTTCCAAACAGTATTGCTCATTGTTCCTCCGTACAAAAGAAAAAGAATAGGAGACCAGCCCTGTAAGCCGGATTTTGTACCCGAAGGCGGCAATCATTTATCTGGGAGTGTCATTACTGACACCCTCCTGCGGTCTACCCGGAAGTGAAGAAACGGATGGTTCCCGGCACCCGAAAGTGCCATTCTTCCTGCTTGACCTTGCTCCGGATGAGGTTTTCCATGACGGAAATACCCCGTTAAGGGATATTCCGCTCCCTTTTCAGGGACCGGCGGGGTTGCCCCGGCCGCGGTAGGCGCTTAACCTGCCTTTTCACCCTTACTCTGCATAAAGCAAAGCGGTATCTTTTCTGTGGAACTTATCTGTGGACAGAAGCTTGCGCCCTCTGCCCCCCGGGTGTTACCCGGCATCCCATCCGTCGGAGTCCGGACTTTCCTCTATGTACCTACGTACACAGCGATTGCCTGAGCTGATCTCGTATCTTTTCTATTGTAACTAAGCTTAAAATGAATTAATAATTAATTATAATGAGCCCAATATAATAAATAGACGGCTCATTGTCAGCGGAGGGATCAGGGATTACGATCGCGGATTAAACGGATTGCGATCACAGATTAAACGGATTGCGATCACAGATTAAACGGATTACGCTGATTTCGCGGATTTCGCGGATTTCGCGGATTATGATCACGGATTAATCGGATTGCGCAGATTACGCGGATTGAGGATTTTGTTCGTGAAAATTAGTGTCCTCAAATTCGTGTCAATTAGTGTTAGATTTTGGCTGGAACGGTAACACGAATTACACAAATTAGGAGCACGAATTACGATCACGGATTTAACGGATTGCGCAGATTACGCGGATTGAGGATTTTGTTCGTGAAAATTAGTGTCCTCAAATTCGAGTCAATTAGTGTAAAGTTCCGGGTCTTAGTTTGCCACGAATTTCACGAATAAGCAGCAAAGAAGTAGATATTATTGAATTTTGCAGACGGTGTCTGCAAAATTTGATCTTAAGCCCATTAGTATTAAGTGATATGAAATTTTTCATAATCATCAGTCTGATAGCTGAAAACCCTTCAAAAGCGATCTGCTCACCCATCACATTTCATTGTGGCTTTTTGAATCTTGGGTATAGGCAGATTTTACTAGTAAATTATTTAAACCACAAAGCGGAGCCGGGTTTGGGCTCCGCTTCTGCTAAAAGTAGTGGTTTAAATCGAAAATTCTTTTTCGACTTCTTCAGTGATGCGGTCTGAGATGAGGATTCGTCCGCAGTATTCGCAGGTGTGAATTTTATCTTCTTTTCTTATTTCAAGAAGATTGTTTGGTCTTATTACACTGTGACAACCGGAACAGGATTCTCTCTTGATTGTGGCAACCGCTTTCCCGGCGCGGGCTTTGCGTACGCGGAGATATACATTAAGATCCGGTTTCTTTATCTGTGCTTCAACTGCAGCGCGGCGTTCTTCTAATTTTTTTCTTTCTTTTTCAGATGCTTTCTGAATCTCAGCCAGCTCACCTTCTTTTTCAGCGAGTTCTTTGTGCATATCTTTTATTTCCGGTTGCATCAGCTCGATATCTTCAGCCAGCGTTACTGATTTATGTCCAAGATGTTCGTTTTCCAGTGACATCTTCTTAATAGTATCCTCAGCATGGTCAATCTGTTTGCTGAGTGCATCATAAACTTTATTGCTGCGGACTGAGAAGCGCTCTTTCTGCGATTTATTGATGGTTTCTTTCAGCTTTTCGGCTTCTTCGTGATTTTTTTCTATTTTTACTTCAATATCCTGAATCTCCTGACGGCGCTCTTCGATGCCTGACTCGCGGAAGCGGATTTCTTCTTTGATATGATTGATGCTTGCGGGCAGATCACCAAGTGAGGCCTGAAGCTCATCAAGCTGGTCATCTAATAACTGCAGTTCGTATAAGGTGGATATATATTTCTTCAATGTTAGTACTCCGTTGATTTATAATAATAGTTTACAGGGTTGGTTGAACCGCTGTAGATAAAAATCTGAATCTCTTTTGGGGAGGAAGCGGTGAAGTCTTTAAGCCGCTTCTCTAAATAGGGAAGCACCGGTGCTTCGGTTTCGTAATGACCGGCGCTGATAAGCATAATTTTTTCGTGAGCATCATGGAATGCGTGATAACGTACGTCCGAAGTGATAAACGCATCCGCCCCGGCAGCAATAGCTTTTGGGAGGAGTTCCGATGCTGATCCGCCGCAGACTGCAACTTTGGTGACGAACTCTTCCTTACCCTTTGTGTAAGTGAAGTAAGGGTTAATTCTGTCTGCAACCATTTCAAGAAAAGCATCCCATATAGCAGGTGTGGGGAGCTCGCCGATGATACCGGCTCCGAATGACTTTGTATTCGTTTTAACCGGATAGATATCATAAGCCGGCTCCTCGTATGGGTGTGCAGTTTTGACGGCGCGGAGGGAATCCTTAAGCTGCCAATCATACAGCAAAACCTCAAGCCGCTTTTCAGTTACAGATTCGCGTCTTCCTTTTTCTCCCAGAACAGGGTTAGCATTTTCAGATCCGAAGAAGGTGCCGATTCCTTCGGAGGAGAAAGAACATTCGGAATACTCACCGATAACTCCCGCTCCCGCACTGAAGAGTGCAGAAGATATTTTTTCAAGGGCGGTATCCGGCGCAAAAACGACAAGTTTAAATTGTTTTACATCTGGTGAGGGTTCCAGGAAACAGGTATTCTTAAGCTCGAGCAGGTCTGCCAGGGCGGTATTTACTCCGCCGAGGGTAAAATCAAGATTTGTGTGATAAGCTAAAAGAGTAAGGTCGTTTTTGAGGGCAAAGGAGAG
>JADLAF010000227.1 GCA_020848375.1 Ignavibacteriaceae bacterium | reverse complement strand
CTGCCGCAGTCCTGTATAAAAGTCTGCATCAGGTCTTTCTGGAATTCGGGATTGTCAAGACTGATCGCACCAAAATGAGCCCGGTCAAAAACTATTACTCCCGGTTTTTCCTCTGCCGGGGCATGTACTGGTTCAGGTTCAGAAGCCAGAAGATGAGAGTAGTCAATCCGCAGATGGCGGTCAATCGCCCCGATCAGTTCATCATTGCGTATCGGTTTTGTAATGTAATCATCCATCCCCGCTGAGATGCATTTTTCGCGGTCACCGGAAAGTGCGTGCGCCGTCAGGGCAATCACCGGAACGCGGCTATAGGCATTTTCCAGATTTCTAATCATTCCGGTTGCAGTAAGTCCATCCATAAGGGGCATCTGCACATCCATCAGAATAAGGTGATATTTACCCGGTTCGCTCAGAGCGTTAATTGCCTCAATGCCATTTGAAACTGCATCAACGGTAAAACCCGAGTCAGCCAGCACCCGCATCACCACTTTTTTATTAACCGGGTTATCCTCCGCCAGTAAAATCGTATATTTGCTTCGCTGCTCTTTCAGTTCATCAGAACGGATTTCAACCGGGGTAAGCGCTCTCTGCTGCACCGTTTTTTCCTCGTTACCGGGCAGGATATGGGAAATCACTTTTTCAGCCGGCTGGTTTCTTCTGCCAATCATTGCCCAGAAGCTGAAGGTACTCCCCCTTCCTTTTTCACTCTCAGCCCGGATTCCCCCGTTCATCAGGTTCAGAATCTGACGGCAGATTGCAAGTCCGAGCCCTGTTCCGCCAAACTTCCGTGCGTAAGAGCCGTCAAGTTGTGAGAAGGGCTGGAAGAGGTGAGGAAGTTTCTCCTCATCAATACCTATTCCCGTATCGGAAACCGAACTGGTCAGGCGGACGTTATCCTCATCAATTTTTTCAATGTTGACGGAAATTTTTATCCCGCCTGACTGGGTAAACTTCACCGCGTTTGAAAGAAGATTGATATATACCTGTCTCAGCCGCACTGCATCACCCACAAGCTGACCGGTGGTGTTTTGCTTAATCTGTGTGGCTATTTTAAGCCCTTTTTCATTAGCGCGCGGTGAAACAATCGAAACCGCTTCTGCAAGCACTTTCTGAATCCGGAATGGCTTATCCTCCAGATACATCTTTCCGGCTTCAATCTTCGAGAAATCAAGAATATCATTAATCAGGTCAAGCAGAGTTTCCGCTGAGCTTTTCGCGCTGATCACAAATTCTTTCAGTTCCTGCTCACTGCGGTATGATTGGTTTTCAACCAGACCCAGGAATCCGAGGATGCCGTTAATCGGTGTGCGTATTTCATGACTCATGTTTGCCAGGAACTGGCTTTTTATTTCCGCTGACTTTAGTGCTTCACGCGCCATTTCATCCGCCCGGTTTTTTTCATGCAGCAGATTTGCTTCAGCTTCTTTGCGCTGCTGTTCCAGAACTTCCTGAGCGGTAATATCCCTCAGACTCCCCTCAAAGTAGTACCGCTGTTCCACATCATCCCTCACCACGCGGTCATTCAGCAGGATGGTTATAATATCTCCATCGCGCCGTTTTAACCTCAGGCGGTAGTCCCTTACTTCCTCGTTGTTCATCACCTGAGCAATCAGTGCAGCACGTTCAAAAGGATCTGCATAAACATCGGCCACATTTTCCACCGCCAGCAGTTTTTCTTCTGAGTCGTAGCCAAGAATTTTTGCAAGCGCCGGGTTAACCGTCAGAAATTTTCCCTCAGGCGAGGTCTGAAATATACCTTCGGCGGACTGTTCAATAATCGAACGGAATTTCTTTTCAGAGAGAATCACCCGGACTGATTTTTCTGCAAGTTCTCCCCTCAGTCGGAAATTTACCGCACTCCCGATTACTGAAATAAAAGCCATGAAGCCCACAAAGAGGACTGACTCAAACGTATTCGGCAGAAAATAGATACTCCGATCATTCAGCAGAATTGCCCCTGCAAAAACCAAATAATAATAGAGGGCGGTTATAATCTGGTTCCTCACATCCCAGCTTAAGAAAAGCGCTGAGGTAAAAATCATCAGACCCACAATCTGGCTGTTGAGCACCAGGGTTGAAGGTATCAGCAGAATCATATATCCGCTTGAGAAGACGATGGTCAGCAGGAGAATATGAACCAGAAGCACCGGACGAAACGCAGAGAAGCGGGAATAGAGAATCGTCAGGACGATGAAGGAGACAAGGGTCGCGCTCAGACGCACGATATAGACTTCAATCGAGTGCTCAGCAAAATACCTGACTTCAAAAACCATGGCGAAGAGTCCGGAGAGAAGAATCAGAAGAGACATCACCCTGAGGGGGAGGATAAGATTCTCCCGTGCCTGTTGTTTCAGGTAAAGCTGTTTTTTCTCCTCAATCGGTCCCTCCTGATCATACAGGAACTGGATTACCGTTGCATTCGTTTTATTATTCATCCGTCAAGTATAAACAAATTCTTTCTATATTTCCCGGCAAATATAATAATTTTAGACCGCAGAGACTGTGCAAGGAGCATCTTTTTCTGCGGCCCTGACTCAAAAAACACTATCAATCACTGTTACAAGAAAGCATGACCGATTTTCTTTATTCAATTGACCTGGCCATTTTCTATTTCTTTAATCATACCATTTCGAACGCGGCGTTCACCAAATTTTTCTCCATCATCACCAATGTCAATAACTGGTATATCACCTATGCAGTGCTGCTGGGGATCCTCTTTTTTAACGAAGGGAAACGGGGGAAGCTGGCTGTCCTGCTGGTTATTCTGCTGGTGGTGGTCACCGATCAGTTTGGCCACCGGATGCTGAAGGAATATTTTCAGCGTCCAAGGCCCTGCAACGCGCTGAGTGATGCCATCACACCCCTTGGCTGTAACGGAACCTGGTCATTCCCCTCCAATCATGCCCTCAACAATTTTGCCGTGGCGATGTATTTTGTCCGGCTTTATCCTAACCTGAAGTATCTGCTTTTCATTACCGCAGGGCTTATTGCCTTATCAAGGGTTTATCTTGGACTGCATTATCCGTCTGATATCCTCGGCGGCGCGCTGATCGGTATCGGTATCGGATATGTGTTCGGGCTGATACACATGACGGTGCAGAAATACACTGGAAAATAGTTAGGAATTAGTAGTTAGGAATTAGTAATCCAAAAGAATGGACAATGAACAATTCAAAACCTTGCCACGAATACATAAAAATGAACAATTAACAATTAAAAATGAAGGATTTAAATCTGCCACGAATTACACCAATTTTCTCGAATGAAGTGATTCTGCGATTATCTGCGGGAAATGTTCTGCCACGAATAACACCAATCACCACGAATATATACTAAAATGTACAAGTTACAATGAACAATGTACAGCAAGCAAAACAGGATTTTAAAACAAAAAAGCCCCGCGAGGCGGGGCTTTTTTTGAGTAAGATAGTTTTAGTTGTCGCTGCTGCCGGAGGGGACGGTTTCGTCAAGACGGCGGAACATTGAGAAGAAGAATCCCAGTGTCATCACTATCACTCCGAGCCATACCAGATTCACATAAGGCTTAATGCTTGCTGTCACGCTCAGCACTTCACCTGTTGCATGATTGTGGCCGTCATGGCTGCCGCCGGAGACAACAAAGTCAGCGTTCTTTGATGCCGGATCAACTTTTTTGAGCTGAATCTTCAGATTCGTTCCCGGAATCTCCAGAACATCAAAGGTAACATTGCCGCCGGTGCTTCTCATCAGAGCATCCATGGCAAAAACCTGTCCGTCTTTTTCAACAGAAAGTTTTGCACCCATCACAAAGTCACCGCCCGCCATCATCGCGGTCATGTCAGGTTTTACAAAATCAACATACTTTATCTTCAGTCCCTGCACCCGTGTTTCCTCATCTACGGTAAGGGTTATCTCATTTCCTTCGGCGTGATCTGCTCCCCCCTCATCAAATCCGAGAGGTGATATATACAGATCCTTGGTCAGTCCCATCAGGATATCCGGCTCGCGCATCAGCCCCTGATTAAAGTCGCTGATATACATAACCGGAGATATGGTATATTTCTCATCACCCTTGGTTACATCCACATTAAACGCAAATTTCTTATTGTTTTCAATGCTGTTGTATCCGGTAAAGGTGAGCTTATGGCCAAATACTTCAACCGTTTCACCTTTAGGAAGGTCAATATCCTTTTCAATGCTGTGACCGGCTGAGCCAACCACACCAAGAAT
>JADLAF010000226.1 GCA_020848375.1 Ignavibacteriaceae bacterium | reverse complement strand
TCTAAAGGGGAAACTTCGCAAGAAAGCGTGGGAAGTTCTGAAGTTCTTTCTGAATGCACTTAAAACTATAGAAAGCGGGGGCGGGCTTAACGTGTGGACTCAGGATATGATAGGAGTATGCCATAAAGAATTATGAATTGGAAAGATACAATCTGTATATTTGTCTCAAAACCATATTTCGTACTGACAGATAACAATCTGCCTCAGCAGCAACACAAACTTCCTGCAAATATTTTTTCTGTCAATTCATACCACTTTGTAGAGACAGATTATAATCTGTCTCTACAAAAACAATCTACCTGAGTCCTATTTCCCCTCTTTAACTGAAGCCATATCAATCACGAAGCGGTATTTAACATCGCTTCTGATCATCCGTTCGTATGCCTGATTAATATCCTGCATCTTTATCACTTCAACATCAGAGAGGATGTTATGTGCACCACAGAAGTCGAGCATCTCCTGTGTTTCGGGTATTCCTCCGATCAGTGAACCGGCAACCGCTCTGCGGCGCAACACCATCGGGGCAGTATGCAGCTTCTCAAGTTCACCCAGATAGCCGACCAGTACTAATGTTCCGTTCACCTTGAGTGTTGGTATATACGGATTAAGATCATGCACATTTGGTATAGTATCAATAATCAGATCGAAGGTTAGTTTTGCAGCGGACATCTGTTTCTCATCAGTGGAATAGATTACATTATCAGCACCCAGCCGGAAAGCATCTTCTTCCTTCCCTTTGCTGCGGGTGATAAGTGTTACTTCAGAGCCGAGAGCTTTTGCAAACTTGAGAGCCATGTGACCAAGACCTCCAAGTCCGGCAACCGCAACCCTGCTCCCTTTGCTTATCTTCCAGTGTTTCAGTGGTGACCAGGTAGTAATGCCCGCGCACAGAAGGGGTGCAGCACCTTTCAGGTCTAATCCATCAGGCATTTTAAGTACAAATTTTTCTGTGACGGTTATCATGGTTGAGTATCCGCCGAAGGTTTTTAACTTATCTCTCGGATCAATACTGTTGTACGTATAGGTCGCGCCATTTTCACAGTACTGTTCTTCACCATGAAAACAGGAAAAGCAGTGACCACAGGAGTCCACCATGCAGCCAACCCCAACAAAATCCCCGGTTCTAAATCGCTTCGCTGCACTGCCGGTTTCTGTAACCCTCCCGACAATTTCATGACCCGGCACTACCGGATAACTTGTTCCGCCCCAGTCATTGCGTGCAGTATGAAGATCAGAGTGGCAGACTCCGCAGTAAAGAATATCTATTACAACATCATCCGGACGCGGGTCACGTCTTTCAAAATGGTACGGGCCAAGATCTTCTGTGGGGGAAGGAGCTGCATATCCAAAAACTTTTTTCATGATACTAAATCCTTTAAAACCGGGTTTCTCTATTTATTAATCTCAAAACAAAACAATAAGGAATTTCATTCCTAAAAATAAGTACTATCGAGGTATTCTGCGAAATTCTGCACGCTCTTCGGGGAACCTGATTATTTACCAGTTGCGAAAATCTGCTGGGACCTCATTACTTGGCCTGACTTAAAAGAAAACCCGGCAAACTGTTAATTTAAGGAACATACTCACCGGGTTAGCGCGAATTTCAATTACTGCTTATCCGTCAGCCGCTATTTTTCAGATACATCGCTTTTCCCGGCACCCAGATCATACCAGTTCACATTCCGGGTAATATACATCGTAAATCCGAGAATTGCAGTCAGTCCGATGCTGCCAATCAACAGGGCATAGTCCTGAAGCTGAAGCGTTATATACACGAACGTGTAGGTCAGAACCAGCACCAGAACAAGCACTCCTGTCTGCCTGGCATTTTTAAGTATTGCTTTTGCGTAAAGACCGATCATCCCGATTATTCCTACACTCGCTATTATATATGCTGTCGTAAAATTTGTATGCTCGGAAATTGAGATCAGCAATGTGTAGTAAAGCACCAACCCAAGTCCAATAATCAGATACTGAAACGGATGCACCCTTTTTGTGCTGAAAATTTCTGTAAGAAAGAACGTAAGAAAAGTTAAAACAATTGCCAGAAGGGCATACTTAGCCGAGCGGGCGGTCATGAGATAATCATCAACTGGCAAGAGCAGCTCAACCCCGAAAATGCTCTTTTGCACGCTGGTACTGTTTGCCTCGCCAACCCAGTACTGCGGATAATTTCTGTTCAGTTCGAGAATTTTATATGACGCGGTGAATCCATCATCGCGAACTTCTCTGTTATCCGGCAGGAAGGCGCCGGAAAAACTCGGATCAGCCCATGATGAACTAAGCTCAACAGTGGTTTCTTTACCAAGCGGAGCAAATCCGAGATGACTGCTCCCCTGCAGTGTGAGTTCAAATGAAAAGGAAAGCCCATTCAGATTCTGCGGTCCCGAGAAGATATTCTTAACCGTAATGCCTGAGGTAACCAGTCCGGGTATCTGAGTTCCCGGGTCTGCCTGTATGTTATTTCCGTTCAGAGTTACCGTAACTCTCTCCTTTATTCCCCTCAGGTCTGATATATGCACCGTTACAAATGCCTCGTGCCAGAGGATTTGCCCGCTGCTTATCTCTTGTATATATCGCTCGGCTCCGTCAAATCCGCCCGAAACCAGCAGTGATGAATTATATACAACCACCTCATAAATACCGCGGCTGAGCGACTCAGGAGAGATACTTCCCTTAACTTGAAGTATTGAGGGCAAGATGTGCATTTCATCCCTAATGATTTTTACTTTTCCATCCTCACTTACAGTCCGGTTAAAAGGCAGAGTAAGTACGGGGCCGTATATATCCTGACTGCCTGACCATTTGTCGCTTACATCTTTTACCGCAGACTTCCGGAGACTCTCCCGTTCATTTATAAGTGAATGAACAAACTCCATAGGTATCATGAGCAAAAGCATCAGAACAAATACCGAGATCAGTTTTAATGAGACCGAACCGCGTATGAACTTTGCAACCGTTTCTATGATTGATTTATCTTCTGTTTCCATTTTGGTTTTTCCTTTTCTGTGTTCAAAGTACTTTTAGTTACAAAGTATAAAGGCAAAAAAATATTAATCCTGTTTTTGTGATTGAATGAATTTTTCAAGAATCTTAAGATGGTTTTCAAAAGCCCCGCGGCCTTCAGGAGTTATATAATATCTGGTATTCGGTTTTTTATCTATAAATGATTTCCTGACCCCTATGAACCCCTCTTTTTCAAGTGCTTTAATATGAGTAGCCAGATTGCCGTCCGTAACACCGAGCAACCCCTTCAGCGAATTAAAGTCGAGCGTATCATTTACTGACAGTGCCGACATGATACCCAGCCGCACACGACTTTCAAATGCCTTGTGCAGTCCTTCAATTACCATATTCACTTTTCGTACCTGAAATACATATATATGCCATAGATAATATGCACCATGCCGAAGCCCGCTGCCCAGATAAAGATGCTGTATTCAATAAAAAGCATACTCAATAGCCCCAGAAAAATCTGAACGAGTCCCATATATCGTATTTCCGCAAACGTATATCTTCCGCCGCTATTCAATGCCAGACCATAAAACAGCAGTGTTACGGGAATCAGCAGACCATACATCCCTTCAGCGAGGAAGATCAGCAGCAGGCCACCCCCGGTAACAAGCGGGACTGCCATATCTGCGAGCATTTTCTTCGAAACCGGGTTCCAGGCGCTCTCCCCTTTCTTTCTGGCTTTCTGCCATGAAACAAAAACTGCATTCGCAATGGCAAGGGTGAGGACACAGATACCCAGCAGAACAACATTGCCGGGAGTTGATTCACCTGCTGAATAAAAAACTGTATCCGGGTTAAAGTCCAGATTCCAATAGGCAATATGTGTCCCGGCCAGTGCATAAAGACCAGCCATAATGCCCGCCCAGCCGGAGAGTGACAAAAATTTTGAAGACCGCTCCATCATCGAGCGGATTTCAGCTAAATCGCGGAGGTAATCCTGAGTTTCTTTCATTTCTAAATCAAAGTACTTTTTATTGCAAAGTTAATACACGAAGCCGGAATCCGCAAGAAAAATCTTATCCAAAAAAATTCTCCCTGTCATTCTTGACTGACAGCCAAAAAAATGGTAATATTGTTGTTCGAATTCGACAAATTCCGCGATAGCTCAATGGTGGATCCCGACACGTCGGGATGTTAACCGAAGAGTCGCTGAAAAAAAGTTTGAAATTCCGCGATAGCTCAATGGTGGATCCCGACACGTCGGGATGTTAACCGAAGGGTCGCTGAAAAAAATTTTGAAATTCCGCGATAGCTCAATGGTGGATCCCGACACGTCGGGATGTT
>JADLAF010000225.1 GCA_020848375.1 Ignavibacteriaceae bacterium | reverse complement strand
GAAACTGATATATTTTGCACAGCGCTATTCACGAAGACCGAATCAGCATCCTGCCAAAGAGACGGAGAATAGTTTCCGCTCTTATAATACGCAGGAATGAAGTAATCAGAAAATGACTGAACAAAATAATATCCGGCCGAACTGATATTCTGTACCGCATAATTGCCCCTGTAGTCAACTATCGCAACATATATATTATCGGTTTCTTCAAGAATTTTTCCCGGATTATGTTTACCCTTCCTGATGACAACGACACCCTTATCAACCGGATATACGGCCTGAGAGTCTATCACAACTCCCTGAGCTGAAAGACCGGTTGATTGCACAGCAGGAAGAACAATAGAAGCGTTTGAAACCGAATCACGCTTTACCATAACCGGAAGTGCAGCAAACGGATTACCGGTATTACCTGAAAAAATCAAATTGCCCCCAGGAGGCTTTGCTGCAATAAGATATTTTCCTTCCGGGAGCTGAAAGGAATAATTTCCGGATACATCTGTAACCGAACTGGCAAACAAATACAACCCATCATGGAAGATATATACAGGAATTCCCCATAGAGGCGTTCCCTGAAAGACTACCGCACCGCTTAAGGTTCCAAGCGGAGGATCGGGGTCGTGAAAATCAATTTTTATTTTTACCTTAAACGGCTCCGTCTGGTAGTTGACATAGACAAACATTGTATCAACAGTATCAGAAACCGCAATAGAAGTGTAATGTGAGAGGATGCAGTCCATGCCGAGCGTATCACCGGGCTGTATGGTCATCGGGTAGCCGTTATAGGAATCCCACCGGATGAAGTAGCGCTGATTGATATAAGAAATGCTGTCAATCTCAACCGGCTGATTTCCCTCATTGATAAACCAGACCTTCTCAAAGCGGCTGAAGCGGTCTTCAAATTCAATCTTTCCCGGCCGGATATCAAGGTCAGGCTGGGCATGGATATATGAAGAAATTATCAGCAACAGTATGACCGGCAGGGTTTTAAGCATATTTTTTGATATTTTTCATACTTTGTTAGTATAAAATAGCTTCAAAAAGTGACATTCGCCATTGGGTGAAAAAGATTTACAATTTCTGCATTTTTCCGCTGATGACTTAATCCCGCTTCTTGAGGCGGCAAAGTCGGGGGATCAGACTGCTTTCACAAGACTTTCCGTCATTGTTCAGACGATTGCACGGGAGTATTTCCATTCCAAATTCCGCAGCGGCAAACTCAGAAATCCGGAAGATGCAGAAGACCTGACTTCCAACGTCTGGCTTTCCTTTGCAAAGCAGTATCAAAAAATCGAGAATCCGGAGTTCTGGCTGAGGCGGGTTCTGTTTTTAAGTTTTGTGAGTTTTTATAAAAAGGCGAAGAAGTATCAGTACAGCGATCCGGAAGAGGTTTTCCGGAAAACCAAAAGTGAGTTCAATTTCGGGGAGGAGGCGGACATTGAAAGGATTGCTGTTATCACGGCTGAGATGTCACAGGAGAAGAGGGATATCCTGCGGATGCGGTTTCAGGATGATATGAAATTTAACGAAATTGCCGGGGCACTGGGGAAGAGTGAGGATGCCATTAAAAAGATGTTTTACCGTCTGATCGCTGAAATCAGGGAGAAATTAACTTAATGTCCCAAATCACACGAACAAGCTACTATTTGCCATTATGAGTGAACCGAAAAAACGACCGGAAGAGATACTGGAAGAAATGAGCCAGGGGGAGGGAGTGAAACTTCTCCATGCGCCTCCTGCTGATGATACCGATATGAATACTTACGCTTCTGCCTATCAGGCCGCGGAGCAGGCTTTCAAACGGGATAAACATCCGGATGTGATGGAAATAGCAGAATTTATCCTTGCTGAAGGGGATGTAAAACCTGATTCCGGCAGTGATTTTTTTGCGGAAATACAATCCCATATAGAACGATGCCCTATATGCCGTGAAGAGTATCTTTCACTGAAGGATGATCTGCCTGAGTTCAAAAAACCGGCCGGGCAACCAAAGCCCTCCCCCGTTGTGGTAAACAGAAAAAAGAAAAAACTTTCTCTGAAGAGAATACTTTACTATCCGGTGAGAATTGCCGCGGTATTTTTCACCGGATGGCTTGCAGTATATTCCGCATCAGAACTATCAAAGCCGGAAGCAATCCGTTACGGCACTGCTGATATCACTCAGGACGGTGTAAGCAGGGCACTGACCTCAGAAACTTTTTCAGAGACACACACCCTTGTTTCAGAAGAGAGGTATGATGAAGCAATCAGCCTTTTACTTCAGCAGATAACAGAAGAACCTGAGGGGACATCAGCATTTTATCTCCACTACACCGCGGGGAAACTGTATCTGCTCTCCGCTCAGTCGGACATCCTGGGAATGTTTACCAGTTACGATGATAAAAAAGTTGCGCTTGCGCAGAAGGAGTTCCTTCTTGCCATTGAGAAAAACTATTCCGGCAAGTATGAGAATATATCCTACGATGCATCCTTTTATCTGGCCAAGACGTATATCCTGCAGAACAATTTCAGCAAGGGGAAGGAACTGCTTGAATATGTTGCCGGAACGAAGGGGAGCAAATCCCGCGAAGCCGCGGAACTGTTAAGCAAACTCTGACCATGAAACGCACCGGACTGCTCGCGGGTTTCATCCTCATCATCATCTTTACCTCAGGTCCGCACTATCAGCAGGCGGAAGGAGAAGAAAAGAGAAGCATCATATCCGCGTATGATGAGGTATTCGAGAAAACCGTCATTACGCTCAGGAGAAGAAACACCGAAGAAGTCAGCCTGCTCAGCGCAAGGAGATACAAAACAGGATATCAGTATGCTGTCATCCGAACCGATTCACTCAAAAAATCAGGGAGCTATCAGGCAGTGTTCGATACGCTTAATATATACTTCCCCTCATCCCCTGCAAGTCTTGTTTATTATGAAGAGCTGATCAGCACCGGAGCCGGTTCAGGCAATCTGCTGCTAATTAAAAACAAGCTGGATGAAATCCGTGACCGGCCGCTGACACCATATGAAGAATACGCACGGGGCATTATCATGAATCTGCGGGGGAATATTGATTCAGCGCTAACCCTTTTCAGCGGCATACTTAAGAACCATCCTGATTTCGCGATTGTGTATCTCCGCTATGCCAATGCACTGAAGGATAAGGGAAGATATGATGAAGCAAAAAAAGCTTTGTCAACATTTTTCAGCACGGACAATGATGACAGTTATCTGCACGCGGAGGGAGTGCTGCTGCAGGGAACTATCGCATTTCTTGAGGGGAATTATGATCAGGCACTGAGATATTATCAGCAGGCGGGGGCGCTTGCGGAGTCGCTGTATGATATCTACACCCAGTCGAGAGCACTGATCAATCAGGGGCTTGTGCAGGATATGTACGGAGAGTATGACCTTGCGCGTGATCTGATCAACAGGGGCATTGAAGGAGCAAAGCGGCTGAAAGATCCGGAGCTGCTTGCATACGGCTACTCAGAGCTTGGTGTTTCCTACTCTTTCACTTCGGATTATCCTGATGCTCTGGGATACTATCAGGAAGCAATCAATATATACCAAAGAACCGGAAACAATCTGCGGCTTTCGTATCTTTATGCAAACAGGGGGAATCTGCAGAATGCAATGGGGAACTATGCCGGAGCACTGGCAAGCTACCGTGAGGGGGTTAAATCATCGGGAGATGCTCCCCGTCCGATGATACAGAATCTGACCGGTATGGCGGATGTGTATGTCAACGCCGGAAATTATTCACAGGCATTAAAACATTATCATGAAGCGCGGCAGCTCGCACGGAAGATTAACGACAAGGATCTTCTCAGTTCCATTGAAATAGGTTCAGGTTCGTTTAAGCTGAATCTCGGGGCCTATGAAACCGCGGAGAAACATTTCATGCGGGCAATGGCTTTAACGGATGTGAAGTCAAACCCGCTTCAGGCAGCGGACATTTATGATAAACTGGCATTAGTGAAAAGCGGACTGGGGAAAACCGATTCCGCAAAAATTCTTTTGCAACTTGCGATCAGTACTGCAAAAAGATATCAGGATATCATCCTCCACGCAGCCGCGGTGATGCACCTGGCAGCGATATATAAAGATGAAGGGGAGTATACAAAGGCGCTGGAAATTCTGGAAGGGATAAAAAAATCGCTGGCTGCTGAGCAATATCCGCAGCAATATGCTGAAGCGGTCATCACCAAAGCAGAGATACTCTTTGAGGCGGGCAAAACTACCGAGGCACTTTCGCAGCTGGAGGAGTCCGATCCCGCAAGGCTTATAAAGGAGAATGCCTATCTGACCCTGTATTTTCATTCTGTGAAGACAAGAGTTCTGACTGAACTGGGGATGAAAGAAGCTGCACAGAAAGAGTCAGCCGCCGGGATTGAGTATTACGAAAAAACAACACAGTCACTTATCAGCGGGAGTCATGATATACCGGGACTGACGAAGCTGGCAGCCGGGTTATATGATGCTCAGATACAGCTGCTTAATGAAATGGGGATGTATAAAAAAGCATTTTCCTATATCGAACGGAAAAACGGAGGGAATGCTTACAGGAATGTAATTTCGCTGACACTGTCAAAAAAGGTTACCGACCAGCAGAAGATTGATGAACTTTACTCACTTGCCTGGGGAGCGGAATCAGGCGTATATTCCCAGGAGGAGAGAGACTCAGTGAGATATCTTTATCACTCCCTGCTTAACTCACTTTCACTGAAGAAACCTTTAACAACCAGGATGCTGAGTATTGAGGAAATGCAATCTGATCTGGAGGAAAATGAAT
>JADLAF010000224.1 GCA_020848375.1 Ignavibacteriaceae bacterium | reverse complement strand
TTCAGTATGAGTTCATAGTAGGACGCTGCCGAAATCAGGCAAATAACCGCCTTATTTTCAGCCATACAAACATCTGAAAAACTGCTGTTTTCGTCCCAATTAAAGTCCCGCAGTTTATAGAGTCCTGCCTTTATCTTTTCGATAACTCCTTCGCTGAGAAGGTGAGCGACGGTTCGGGTGTGAATACCCGCATCCTTAATCTGCGACATCCGGGCGTATCCCCGGTTTTTTGAAAATATTTGAATCGCTGAGTTCATAAAATGGTTCCTTTACAAGGTACTAATATAATTATTACCTTGTATTTGAACCAAACCATTTTTTATCTAAAAGTGGCGGGTATTATCCCCAGTCAAAAATAAATTTAGGACTATATTTCCCCCTGAAATTTTCAAAAAAAAGAAGGTGCACTAATGAAAAATCTCCTAACCGGACTCCTGCTGGCTATGTTTGTATTTGCAGCAGATTCCTCATTTGCTCAGATAATCACCCCCGCAGCCAGCCCAAAAGCTGTTTTAACCCAGAATGTCGGCGTTTCTGAGGTTGTTGTAACCTGGTCACGCCCGGCTGTAAAGGGCCGCAAAGTGTGGGGCGGACTTGTTCCTTACAACGAGATCTGGCGTACAGGAGCAAATGCCAACACTACCATTAAATTTTCTGATGCTGTAACCATTAACGGAAAAGAGCTACCCGCGGCTACCTACGGCTTTCACACAATCCCCGGCGAAAAGGAATGGACACTCATCCTGAGCAAGGATAATAATCTGAGCGGCAGCTTCGGCTACAAACAGGAAAATGATGCAGTCCGCCTGACAGCAGTTCCAGTTGCCACAGGTAACAACACTGAGCGCCTGGCTTTTGATGTGGAGGAACTTACAGACAGCACTGCTGAAATCAGCTTCCGGTGGGAAAAACTTAAAGTTGGTTTCGTGATCAAATTCAAAACCCGCGATCTGATACTGAGCAAAGTTAACCAGAACTTCTCTTCAGGCACTCCCCTTGCTTACGCAACCTATCTGTTCAGCAACGGCATGAACCTGAATGATGCAATGACCTGGGTTGACAAATCCATCGGTGTACAGGAGAGTTACTGGAATGTAAGAATGAAGGCCAGAATTCTTGAAAAGATAGGTAAAAAAAGTGATGCAGTTATGTATATGGAAAAAGCCATTAAAATGGGAGAAGCGATGAAATCACCTCCGTTTGACTTTGAAGACATGAAAAAACTTCTTGCTGACTGGAAGAAGTAATACTCACTAAAATATTTAGTTCAAAACCCGCCCCTTAAAAAGGCGGGTTTTTTGTTTGTTGCAAACTGCTTATGAAGTTGAAGAGCCGGGGGGACACTGGTGACTCTGGGGACAATGGGGTTTGGTTAAAGCGAAAAGTTAAAAATGAAAAGTTCTGTTGAGCTCTTCTGCTGCTTTTAATGAAGTGCTCATTCTGAATATTTCCGATCCGTTTAATCCGTGCTGTTTTAGCATCCGTTTAAAATCCGCGTACCAAAAGACAGTTAAAAGTTGAGAATTGAAAATTGAAAGTTAAAATCAGCTCAACAAAAAGTTTACCACAAATTACGCAATCTGCAGCAGTAGAGCGCAGGACTTGTCGCCAGCTAATGGGGACAATGGTGACTCTGGGGAAAATGGGGTTAAGTTAAAGTTGAAAGTTGAAAGTTGAAAGTTGAAAGTTGAAAACTGTAAATTGTAAATTGTAAATTGTAAATTGTACATTGTCCATTATACATTGCACATTAAAAAAATACCCCTGACAGCTTTACATCTGCCAGGGGCTCCTAAAATAATCAGCTACTGATTATTTATATGATTGAAGCGCTTTCATATAGTTCGCACGTTCAAATTGTGAAGGATCAGGCGACTTGATATAGCTCATGCTGCCTCTCATCTGTTCTACTGATTCATACTCATTTACTTCCATCCAGTATTTCATCTTTGCCAGTACATCAGCAATATGATGAATGCCAAACTTCAGAAGTGAAGAAAGCATCATGGTAACATTTGCACCCGCCATAAGCATCTTCAGTACGTCTTTTTCAGTATATATACCGCTGGTTGCAGCCAGATCAAGACCTACGCGGCCATGCAGCAGTGCAATCCATCTGAGAGGAAGTCGCATTGCCATCGGGGTACTGAGCAGCACGTTCGGCACTACTTCAAGAATTTCCAGATCAATATCGGGCTGATAAAAGCGGTTAAAGAGCACTAAGCCCTTTGCGCCGGCTTTCTCAAGCTGCTGAGCCATATTCGGGATGCTGCTGAAGAAGGGACCTATCTTTACTGAGACAGGTATGGTAACATTCTTTGTTACCGCTTTAACGATTTCAACATATTCCTTTTCAATATCAGTACCGCTCTGGTTCATATCAGCAGCCAGACGGTATATATTAAGCTCAAGCGCATCCGCACCGGCCTCCTGAATCTGTTTAGCATAGTCAACCCACCCGCCGACTGATTTTCCATTCAGAGAGCCGATAACCGGAATCGAAACGGATTCCTTCGCTCGGCGTATCTGATTCAGATATTCATCCGGACCAAACTTAAACTCAACGGTTTCAGGGAAGTAAGAAGTTGCCTCAGCGTAGCTTTCAGCATGTTGTGTTGTGTGATGAAACAGTTCAAGACTTTCGTGCTCAAGCTGTTCTTCAAAAATTGAATAAAAGACCACAGCCGCTGCTCCTGCATCTTCCATGTGACGGATATTCTGCAGATCGCGTGAAAGAGGCCCGGCCGAGGGGACCAGCGGATTTTTCAGATCCAGTCCCAGATATGTTGTTTTAAGATCAGTCATTGTTTCCTCGCAATAGTTTTTTATATATCGCCGGAACGGGGCTTCAGGATGATGATTGAAGCCCCGATGTTTCCGGCTACATGATTTACTTATTTAACTTCATCTTTCTTAGCGGCCGGTTCCGAGGCCATCTCTTCATAGAACTTCCACTTGCGCACTACGTCTTCCTGTGCCTGTTTCATCAGATTTTCAGCAACATCAGGATGGCTCTTGGTAAGCATCTTGTAGCGGGTTTCCATGTATGCATAATCTCTGAAGGCCATCTTCGGTGCTTTTGAATCCAGCTTAAACGGGTTCTTGCCTTCTTCGGTTTCAGGATTATATCTGAAGAGCGGCCAGTAACCAGTGTCAACGGCAGCTTTCTGATTCTTCATTGCAGTACCCATATTTATGCCGTGTGCTATGCAATGACTGTAAGCTATAATGATTGACGGACCGTCGTAGGCCTCTGCTTCAAGGATTGCCTTGACCGTCTGCGCATCGTTAGAACCCATTGCAATCTTGGCTACATATACATTGCCATAGCTCATTGCCATGAGTGCCAAATCTTTTTTGTTTCCGGTTTTACCTCCAGCGGCAAATTTTGCGACCGCACCACGAGGTGTTGACTTTGAACACTGCCCGCCGGTGTTACTGTAAACTTCAGTGTCAAGAACGAGAATATTTACATTTTTTCCGGAAGCAATCACGTGGTCAAGTCCGCCGTAACCGATGTCATAAGCCCATCCGTCACCGCCCATAATCCATACTGATTTCTTTACCAGGTAATCAGCAAGAGAAACAATGTGTTCCAGTTCGCCTTTTATTGCCGGATCGTAACCATTGCTGAGAATACCGGCGAGTTTGCCTTTTAGTTCAGCAACGCGTTCCCTCTGCTCATATATATCAGATTCGGTTTTCTGCGGAGCATCAAGAATTGACCGCACAAGAGCTTCACCGAGAAGTGAGGCATGTTTGGCAATCAGATTTTTAACCTGCAGGTTGTGTTTGTCCACAGCAAGCCGGAAACCAAGTCCGAACTCAGCATTATCCTCAAAGAGTGAGTTAGACCATGCAGGACCTCTGCCGTCTTTGTTCACTGCCCATGGAGTTGTCGGCAGGTTGCCGCCGTATATAGAGGAGCATCCGGTTGCATTCGCGATGAGTGAACGGTCACCGAACAACTGGCTCACGAGTTTTACATACGGGGTTTCACCGCAACCGGAGCAGGCACCAGAAAACTCAAAGAGCGGCTCAAGAAACTGTGAATCTTTAACGCTTGAAATGTTAATTTCTCTTCTGTCAAGCTCAGGAATGGTGAGGAAGTAGTCCCAGTTAGCACGTTCTCTTTCGCGTAAGGGTAGCTGTTCAACCATGTTAATTGCCTTATATTTCGGCTCTCTTTTATTCTTGGCCGGGCAAACGTCAACGCAGAGTCCGCATCCCGTACAATCTTCAACCGCTACCTGAAGCGAATACTTTAGCCCCTCGCCATATTCTTTTGACTTAAAGTTTACTGCCTTAAAAGTTTCAGGTGCTCCATGTACCACTGCGGGGTCATATATTTTGGAGCGAATGCTTGCATGAGGACATACAATAACACACTTATTACACTGGATGCAAACATCTTCATCCCATTCTGGTACCTCCAGCGCGATATTTCTTTTTTCCCATC
This sequence comes from Ignavibacteriaceae bacterium, assembly GCA_020848375.1. GTDB lineage: Bacteria > Bacteroidota > Ignavibacteria > Ignavibacteriales > Ignavibacteriaceae > H2-BAC3. Next base: position 11,013 of record JADLAF010000224.1, on the reverse strand, counting down.
TTGCGGTGGCAAGTGGATATGTGCCATCAACTGGCATTTTACTCACTGGAAGCAAATCACCTTTCCCTTCGATGATCTTTGCTGTAACATCCATGACGAATGCCGGTACATCTTTACCGGAAACTGCCGGTTGCAGAGCAATCCTGCTCGTGACTTTTTCTGGTACCGGTACTTCAAATAAGTTTTCAATTGTTTTATCAACCGCCATAAAATTCATTTGAACAACCTTATCGCCTTTTGCACCGTAAGTTTTCTTTATAGCGGTTTTAATCAGTTCAATTGCTGCATCTTTTTCAAAGATTTTTGAGATTGCAAAGAAGCAGGTCTGCATCACTGAGTTAATTCTTCCGCCGAGTCCTACTTCATCCGCAACTTTGTATGCATCAATAACAAAGAGCTTCATCTTCTTGTTGATAAGATCACTCTGAACTTTCTCAGGAAGTGTTTCCCATACGTGTTCAGGTGCAATTTTGGTGTTCAATAGGAATGTTGCCCCTTCCATTGCATCACTTAGCATATCCATCTTTTCAAGGAATACCTGCTGATGACATGCTACAAAGTTTGATGTGCTGATCAGATAGGATGATTTAATTTCCTTGGGACCGAAACGCAGATGTGAAACAGTGGTTGAGCCCGACTTCTTTGAGTCATATACAAAGTAACCCTGAGCAAAGTAGTCAGTGCCTTCGCCGATGATTTTAATTGAGTTCTTATTTGCTCCGACAGTTCCGTCAGCACCAAGACCATAAAACTTGCCTCTGAATGTTTCGGGCGCTTCAACCGAGAATGAGGGGTCAAACTCAAGACTGGTGAAGGTTACATCATCTATAATTCCGACAGTGTAATGATTCTTCGGATTTGATTTTTTCATTTCATCATAAACCGACTTAATCATTGCAGGCGTGAACTCTTTTGATGAGAGTCCGTACCTTCCGCCGGTTATTTTGGGGAATGCAAATGGAAGCGTTCCTTCATTAAATGATTCGGTAACTGCATTTACTACATCAAGATAGAGAGGTTCAGCAGCGCCTGGCTCTTTGCATCGGTCAAGTACGGTGATGAACTTTGTGGTCTTGGGCAGTGTGTTAATAAAATGTTTGATTGAGAACGGTCTGTAAAGACGGACTTTAAGCACGCCTACCTTTTCTTCACGCGCGCTCATATAGTCAACCACTTCTTCGATAGCGGTTGCGCCTGAACCCATAACAATTATTATGCGTTCAGCATCCTGCGGTCCGTAGTATTCAAACAGGTTATACTGTCTTCCGGTAAGTCCGGCAAATTTATCCATTGTATCCTGAACTATACCGGGGCAGGCGTTATAAAACGGGTTAACTGTTTCTCTTCCCTGGAAGTAAACATCAGGATTCTGAGCAGTACCGCGCATTACAGGGTGGTCAGGGCTGAGGGCTCTGTTGCGATGTTCAAAAATAAGTTGCTCATCAATCATCTGTTTCATGTCTTCTTTGGTGAGCTGCTCGATCTTCATCACTTCGTGCGAAGTACGAAAACCGTCAAAGAAATGGAGGAAAGGAATGCGTGATTTAAGAGTAGCCGCCTGTGAGATCAGCGCGAAGTCCATAACTTCCTGAACTGAGTTTGAGGCAAGCATTGCAAAACCGGTCTGGCGGGTTGACATTACGTCACTATGATCGCCAAATATTGAGAGGGCCTGTGCAGCCAGAGCTCTGGCGGATACGTGGAAGACGGTCGGGGTTAACTCACCTGCTATCTTGAACATATTCGGGATCATTAAAAGAAGACCCTGTGAGGCAGTGAAGGTTGTTGTAAGAGCGCCGCTTTGGAGTGCGCCGTGAACTGCTCCGGCTGCACCGCCTTCTGACTGCATTTCCGTTACTGAGGGAATTTCACCCCAGATATTCTGTTTGTTTTCTGATGACCACTGATCACACCACTCACCCATATTTGAGGAGGGGGTTATCGGGTAAATCGCTATTACTTCATTGGTATTGTACGCCACGTAGGCCGCAGCTTCATTACCGTCAATGGTAACTTTTTTTCTTTCCATTTCATCATCCGGTTAATAAGTTATTCAATATCTGCCCAGTAAGTGCAATTATTATACCAAGTCCAAAATGTTGAAAAAATGGTCATTTTGCCACATTTTTAACTGAATTTCTTTTTCAGAAAATGAGAAAAAGTTGAGAAATTCAGCAAGAGATTATCAATGGGAAATATGGGGATTTGGCAGCGATCTAATTAATGGTGACATTGGGGACTCTGGAGACGGTGGGGTTAAAGACAAATTAGCTTCAGCAGATATCTGCGGGAGAGAAGAGGTTCCCGCAGATCTCGCTAATTTTCGCAGATTTGCCGATGCCTAATGGTACATTGTTCATTGCAGGTTGCCTTGTTAGGATTACTAATTACTAATTTCTAATTACTACTTAGCATAAATGCTTGTCTTGTTACTGAGTAGGAATTTCGGTAAATTTGAGTTTTGTCTTTATTATAAAAGGAATAGATGCGGGCTATAATACCGGTGGCCGGAATAGGCAGCAGATTAAAGCCACACACACATACCACGCCTAAGGTTCTCCTCAATGTAGGGGGTAAACCAATACTCGGTCATATCCTGGATAAACTTATGGCTGAAGGCATCACCAAAGCCACATTTATCTGGGGACATTTGGGTGATATGATACAGGACTACGTCAGCCGGAACTATCCGCAGATAGATGCCACTTTTGTTGAGCAGAGGGTACCGGAAGGACTGGGGCATGCCATATATACAGCAGTTCCTACGTTTGATGATGATGAACTTTTTATCATCCTTGGTGATACCATTTTTGACGTGAATCTTAGGAGTGTGTTTAGTCTTCAGACAAGCGCACTCGGCGTTAAGTCAGTTGAAGACCCCCGCCGCTTCGGTGTTGCACTGATGAACAGCGGTAAAATTTATAAACTGGTTGAAAAACCACAGGAACCGGTTTCTAATCTCGCGCTGGTGGGTTTGTATTATATAAAAAACCCCAAACTGCTTGCTAAGTGTCTGCACAACCTCATCACCAACAACATACGCACCCGCGGTGAGTTTCAGCTTACTGATGCTCTGATGATGATGATAGACAGGGGTGAACCGATGGGTGCTTTTGCCGTTGAAGGATGGTATGACTGCGGAAAGCCGGAAACACTGCTCGAAACAAACCGGTTCCTTCTTGCTCAGAACAAGAAAACCTATTCACTCCCCGGCGTGGTTATCAATGAGCCGGTGTATATATCCGACTCTGCCATGGTTACCAACTCGGTCATCGGACCCTATGTTTCCATTGGTGACGGAGTTACCATCGCTGATTCTATTGTAAAAAATTCAATAGCGGCAGACAATGCTGAAATCAGAAGTTCGATTTTAACTGACTCGCTTATCGGGTCAAACAGCATTATAAAAGGACGGTATCGCAAACTTAATTCAGGCGACTCCACCGAAATAGATTTCAATTAAATATAAAACATAAAGGAAAACGTATGTCATTTCTCTTCACCTCTGAGTCGGTCTCAGAAGGACATCCAGATAAAGTAAGTGATGCAATATCAGACGGCGTGCTTGATGCAATCCTGGCTCAGGATCCGGCAGCCCGCGTTGCCTGCGAAACCTTCGTTACTACAGGGCTTGTAGTTGTGGGCGGTGAGGTTACCACCAAAGCATGGATTGATCTGCAGAAGATCGTACGAGATACCGTAAAAAAAATCGGCTATACCAAAGCTGAGTATATGTTCGAAGCTGACTCCTGCGGTATCATTAACACACTTCATACCCAGTCACCTGATATCGCCATGGGCGTTGATACCGGCGGAGCCGGAGACCAGGGTATTATGTTCGGTTACGCATGCGACCAGACCAAAGAACTGATGCCAATGCCCATCATTTACGCTCATCAGATTGTAAAGAAACTCGCTGATGTACGCCGTATGAAAAACTCCCCCATGCCTTATCTTCGTCCTGACTCAAAGTCACAGGTGACCGTTGAATATGACGACAACAAAAAACCAGTCCGCGTTGATGCAGTAGTTGTTTCAACCCAGCATGATCCTTCAGTAAAGCAGAAAACAATTAAAGCTGATGTAATTGAAAATATCATTAAAAAAGTGATACCGGCACACCTCCTTGACAAAAAGACTAAATACTTTGTAAACCCGACCGGCAACTTTGTTATCGGCGGTCCACACGGCGACAGCGGTCTGACCGGAAGAAAAATTATTGTAGATACCTACGGCGGATGGGCTCCTCACGGTGGCGGAGCATTCTCAGGCAAAGACCCGTCTAAAGTTGACAGAAGCGCAACCTACGCAGCCCGCCACGTCGCAAAGAACGTTGTGGCAGCAGGTCTGGCAAAAGAATGTCTGGTTCAGCTTGCTTATGCTATTGGTGTGGCTCAGCCGGTTTCCATATTTGTTGACACAAAGGGCACTGGTCTGATTCCTGATACCGAGATTGCAAAAATGATTGACAAAGAGGTTGATCTTACTCCGAAAGGAATTATCTCTCGTTTACAGCTAAGAAGACCGATTTACCAGAAGACAACCGCTTATGGTCATTTCGGAAGAAACGATAAAGACTTCACTTGGGAACAACTTGACCTTGTTCCGGTGTTTAGCAAATACGTACAATAACAAGAAACAGAAAGACAGAAATGAGTTCAACTCTCGATAAAGAAGTAACATACCTGCCATTCAAAGTGAAGGATATCACTTTGGCGGAGTGGGGTCGCAAAGAAATATCCCTTGCAGAGGCCGAAATGCCCGGCCTGATGGCTCTCCGTGAAGAATACGGGAAAATTAAACCACTTAAAGGAGCCCGCATTGCCGGATGCCTCCACATGACCATACAGACCGCTGTGCTGATTGAAACCCTCATTGAGCTCGGTGCAGATGTAACCTGGTCTTCATGCAACATTTTCTCAACTCAGGATCACGCTGCGGCTGCTCTGGCTGCAAAGGGAATCCCCGTTTATGCCTGGAAAGGTATGAATGCTGAAGAGTTTGATTGGTGCATTGAGCAGACCTTATTCTTCGGAAAGGATCGTCAGCCACTAAACATGATTCTTGATGATGGCGGCGACCTGACCAATATGGTGCTTGATAAATATCCTGAACTGGTAGCCGAAATTAAAGGACTCAGCGAAGAAACCACAACCGGTGTTCATCGCCTTTATGAAAGAATGAAAAACGGAACACTTCCGCTCCCTGCGTTTAACGTAAACGACTCAGTAACCAAATCAAAATTCGACAATAAATACGGCTGCCGCGAATCATTAGTGGATGCTATCAGAAGAGCAACCGACCTTATGCTTGCAGGTAAAGTTGCTGTTGTCTGTGGATTTGGAGATGTAGGCAAAGGTTCTGCTGAATCACTGCGTCATGCAGGTGTCCGCGTTATCGTTACTGAAATTGACCCGATCTGCGCTCTCCAGGCAGCTATGGAAGGTTATGAAGTTAAGAAGCTTTCTACTGCAATCCCTGAATGTGATATCATTGTTACCGCTACCGGAAATTGCGATATCGTAACCGGTGAGCACTTCAAAGCAATGAAGGACAAAGCAGTTGTCTGTAACATAGGTCACTTTGATAATGAAATTGACATGGCCTGGTTGAATGACAACTACGGCAACACTAAGGACACTATTAAACCGCAGGTGGACAAATATACCCTTGACGGCAAGGATATCATCGTTCTTGCTGAAGGCCGTCTGGTAAACCTTGGCTGCGCAATGGGACATCCTTCATTCGTGATGAGCAACTCATTCACCAATCAGGTGCTTGCTCAGCTTGAACTGTGGAAGAATCATGCTTCTTATAAAAATGAAGTATATACTCTCCCTAAGAAGCTGGATGAGCAGGTTGCACGTCTCCATCTGAAGAAAATTGGCGTTGAACTTGAAGAACTGAATCCGAAACAGGCAGAATATATCGGTGTAACAGTTGACGGTCCATATAAACCGGAATACTACCGTTATTAATCCTGTATGTAACATATAATCTGATTGAAGGGCTGGTTCATACAAATCAGCCCTTTTTCTTTTTAAAGAGAGCATGAACCATTTTGCTCCTGCAATGTTTTTTTCAGTAATCACAAAACAAAGAAAAATGAAAGCTACCAATTACTAACTATTCAGGAATACCCATTTCTCTCAAAATTAAAATGTTCCTGACCCACAATTCTATACATTCTTTCCTTCGCCTCTGAATAAAGCCAGTGAACTTCGCCGATGTTTTGGGTGCACCCTATGGTCTTGATTATTTTATACTTACCGGCGGATTTATCAACAACTTGAATGCTGATTTTACCGCTTTAATTTTTCTTTTTTCGTAGTACCATACCCCAAAATTGTTTCTGGGACATCTATTTCAAAATGGGAAAGAGTGTTTTTAGTCAGGGGTCAAAGGTTTTTGGTTTTTTAGAAAAGGTTGCGGAAATCAGGAAGTATTGTTTTAAAAGTACAATATGTTTAAATTGAAAAGAAAAAAGGATTGTCTTATGACCGAACAACTAAATAGTTCGAATACCTGGGATTGGAATTGCGGTTCCAAAAACGATTTAGATTATCGCATCATTTGGGGGAGTAATGGGGGGCTTACCATTCAAAGAAATTATCTAAGAAAAATAATTTATGCGCTGGATTGTTGGAATGAAATTGACGGGCGGGTACAAAAATCATCTACCATAGAACTACCCTCGCCTACATCCCTTCCGCAAACATTTCCAGGTGTATCTCAGCATTATTGCTTTGCAAGAGGAGCTGCAAATTTGTATTGGGCTAAGCACTATACAATGACAGGGAAATTGGTAATTATTTCCGGCAATCGTATCTTAGTTGACGAAGAGGTTATAACCACCGTAAACGGATGTTTTAGTGGATTAGATCCCAATTTTGCCGATGATGTTTTTCCAGGGTGTACACCTCCTCACGTAGAATGCAGTAAGCTAATTACCGGACAAAACAGGGAGAGATTATGAAATCTAAGTTAAAAAAATACGTATCTCATACAGCAAATTTAATATATATATCCTGTGGTCTGTTCCTGATACAGGATTTATTGTTTTCTCAATCCATCCCTGGTTTCCAGTATTTTACCTTACATAAAAACGGTGATATATATGCCGGCTCAACACAAGGGATATTCCTTTCAACCGACGGAGGATTAAATTTCCATATTTTTGCGCTTGATACACTTGATATTGAATCAATAGTTTTTAACGAACAGGGCGGTATATTTGCATCAACATATTCTGATTATGGAGTTTTTAAATCAACAGATAACGGAATCAATTGGGTGCAAAGCGGACTGCTTAACCAATATGCAATTAACGATTTAATCATAGATACTTCCGGTGTTATACTTGCGGCAAGTCACAGCGATTATGTATGGTACTCAGGCGATAACGGTTTTAGCTGGAGCCGTTCCAATACGGCAAATGTTGCCAACAGGGTGTATATGTTTGTCAAAGATATGAACCAATATATTTTAGCTGCCCATGGAGGCGGTGTTTCGCGTTCAACAGACGGGGGCATTAATTGGAGTTTTCTGTCAGGAACTGAAGGATATACATTCTCTGTCGCTGTGTTTAATCAAAATATCTTTGTCGGCCGCACCTCTTCTCAGGGGATTATTCGCTCTACAGATAATGGAACTTCGTGGGTGCACTCAGATAGCGGTTTTCCCGCAAATACCACTTTGTCTCTGCTTGCCACCGGGGATACGGTGTTTGCCGGCACATTTGGAGGAGGTGTATTCCAATCAACGAATAATGGCGATTCCTGGACTTTGAGCGGGTTAGATAGCATGCGGGTATATAGCTTGCACAAAGGAAACAACGGGTATATTTTTGCGGGTGTTGATGATGGTATATTCTATTCATCCAATCAGGGAGCGTCCTGGCAAAGAGTAAACAGTATTACTTCAACTAAAGAAGAATTGCAGCAAACCGTGATGCATCATGAGCTGTGGCAGAATTATCCAAACCCTTTTAATCCCGTTACGACAATCAGTTTTTCCCTCCCCACTCGGAATTTTGTCTCACTAAAAGTTTATGATCAACTCGGCAATATTGTTGCGGTTTTGGCAAACGATATAAAAGATGCCGGAAAACATTCAGTTTATTTTAATGCAATGAATTTATCAAGCGGCATATACGTTTACATGCTGAGTTCCGGTAAATTTATCGATTCTGGTAAAATGGTTCTTCTGAAATAACGACAAATGTCGCCTCAGAATTCATTAGATTTGAAGAAAACTGAGGTGACCAATGAAAAAGAACGGACAGCACTACAACGAAGTCAAATTAAAAGTTCGGAAGAAGCCGTTAAATGCTCCGGCCTTTTTATTTTCTTTGCGGCTTAGCGTCTTTGCGCGAGGTTATGAAGCCAGAGTCAGAATGTCATCCGTCTGTACGGAATCTTTGCGGCTTGGCGCCTTAGCGCGAAATCTGGCTTAAAACTCTGCAGACTTTGCGTTAAAAGCACCCTTCTCTGAAACCTTCTTCCGCCCAAGAATGTTACACCAGTAGTTAATAAAGCAATCAGAATCAAAATGAAAATTCACAAACTAAAATCAACAATTACTATCCCGGTTTCCTTAGAGGAAGCATGGGAGTTTTTTGCCACCCCGCGCAATCTTAACGAAGTAACCCCAAAACATCTCAATTTTAAGATACTCTCCGAAGTACCTGATAAAATGTATCAGGGGCTGATTATCGAGTATAAAGTCCACCCCGTCCTCGGCATACCGCTTCACTGGGTTACTGAAATCACACATATTGAAGACAAAAATTTCTTCGTTGATGAGCAGCGCTTCGGGCCCTACGCGTTCTGGCATCATCAGCATATCTTCAAAGCAGTTGAGGGGGGCGTTGAAATGACTGACATTGTTCACTATAAATTACCGCTCGGATTTATCGGTGATCTCTTCGGCGGCTGGTTTGTTAAGAAGCAGGTTGAAGGGATTTTTACTCACAGGACAAAAGTCCTCAAAGAAAAATATAAATTTTAATTGATAATTGAGAGTGGGGAATTGAGAATTTAATGTTCTCCGAACATTGAAAGGCCGGATATATATTGACTTCAGTTAAGACGATGCAATCGCAGAATCATCTCTTTATTCTTCAAAAAACTACTGCGATTGCATTGTCTTGGTGTGTCCTGGCCGGAAAGTGATTGCGTTTAATAAGTGCGTACTGTATCTTAACGGTTGCACCGCAATTACCAAACGTATATACGTTATTTCAAGGACAGTACCGTCTCCCCCTGCATGTTGATATACTCATAACCTGATGATGTTTCAACAAACGCATATCCGTCACGGAAGATGGCCTGCCGGTAGTACTTAAACGGGATTACAACTTCTCCCTTAGGGTTAATGAATCCCCACATTCCTTCTTCATTTTTCACGGAGGCAAGTCCACCGGAAAAATTATGTGCTCCGGTAAATTTTTGTTCAATAACCATTTCCCCTTTTGTGTTTATAAATCCCCACAGGTCACCGGTCCGCACTGCTGCCAGTCCTTCATTAAAAGCATACACGCGGTTATAATCACCTGAAATGACTGCCTCACCTTTTATGTTCATAAATCCGGCTTTATCAGCATAACTTTTCTGAAAGCCGAATAAGCCGTCACCGAAGTCCGTAACATCTTGGAATTGTGGTTCGACCACAAATTTTCCTGTTTTGTCAATAATTCCCCACTTCCCCTTTTTCTGCGCTTGGGCGTAACCGCCGTTGAACTCATAACAAAGCTGGAATTGGGGCTCAATGATGAACTTACCGGATTTGTCTATATATCCCCACTTGAAATTCTTCATCACTCGGGCCAGTCCTTCTGAAAACTCATCGGCTGCTTCAAACTGCAATTGAATGACCACTTGGTTCTTCTTGTTAATAAATCCGTATTTGCCATCCTTACTTACAACAGCCATCCCTTCGGAGAAATTTCCAGCAAAACTGTATTCCGGCTTTATGACCCACTCCCCTTTTGCGTTCTGGTAGCCGGCTTTATCGCCTTCCATTGCCATAAAATAGAAGAGTTCGGGCTTCTGGGCATTAAGTAACGTGCTTACAAATAAGATTACAAAGATGGTTTTCATGGTTTATTCCTATGCTTTGTTGAATTATACCGGGTAAGATAGCAAAATGTTCCAAATCAATGTACAATTTACAATTTACAATGTACAATGTACAATGTACAATTTACAATTTACAATTTACAATTTACAATTTACAATTTACAATTTACAATTTACAATTTACAATTTACAATTTACAATTTACAATTTACAATTTACAATTGGCAATTTACAATGTACAATTGTCAATGATATTTAGTTCAGGGTATTGTCTTGGTGTCTTGGTGTCTTAGCGTCATTGCGCGAAATTATACTTCCCTTTGGGCACGCGGGTTTTACGGATGCTAATGCAACGTGGATTTTAAACGTATCGGAGTAATCATGTTAATCCTTTAATCCTGCAAATCCTGATCCGATGGCACGCGGGCTTTACGGATGCTTAAGCAACGCCGATTTTTACATATCTGAAAACTTTGCGGAACTTGGCGCAAACTTTGTTTACTTTGCGTTTAAGTTCAGGACCGCAAATAAGGATTGATCTCATCCGATTTAGCCCCCACACTGATTGGTATATATATCCGGCAATTCATACTTTATACTTCATCATTCATAATAAAAAAAAGGGCGGCTCTTTTTCAAGAACCGCCCTTCTATGAAGGTTTAAGTAATTAGTATTACTTTAAGAGCATCATCTTTTTGGTTACTGAGTAATCACCAACACTCAGTGTATAGAAATAAACACCTGAGTTCAGTTTTGATGCATCAAATGAAGCAGTATATCCGCCCTTAAGCTGGAAGTTATCCACTAAGTTTGCTACTTCCTGCCCGATCAGGTTATATACCTTAAGAGTAACAATTCCGTCAACGGGGATGGAATAGCTAATCTTGGTTGAAGGGTTGAACGGATTAGGATAGTTCTGACCGAGTGAGAACT
>JADLAF010000223.1 GCA_020848375.1 Ignavibacteriaceae bacterium | reverse complement strand
GCCGTGGCGGAAGCCGTGGTGGAAGCGGTGGCGGTGGTAACCGTGGCGGAAGCGGCGGCGGAAACCGTGGTTTCGGCAATCGCTGGTAAGCCCTGTCTTAACTGACATTACTTCAAAAGCCCGCTCACTATTGGACGGGCTTTTTTGTTTCTATTTGCATTTCTTTTTACCCTCGTCTTATGTATTTTTGTGTAAAGTAATGTGTAAAGATGAGGTGTTTAAATGGCAACAAATCTCGCTCTTGACGACAAACTGATTGAAAAAGCCGTAAGAATCGGCCAGCATAAGTCAAAAAAGGAAGCTGTAACTGCCGCTCTAACGGAGTATATCAAAACCCGCAAACAAAAAGAAATTATTGATATTTTTGGTACTATTGAGTACGATGAAGAGTATGATTACAAGAAACAGCGTTCATTAAAGTAATGTATTTGCTTGATACTTCTGTCTGGTCATTTGTATTAAGCAGGAAAGTCATCCGCGAAGAACGAATCACACTGTTAGTTTCTAATATCATACAAAATGATCTTGCAGTGTTATGTGGATGTGTGAGGCAGGAACTCTTATCAGGGATCAGTAAAAAAGAAGTATTTATACGACTGCGCGATTCACTTCGGGAGTTTGATGATATTGCACTCAGCAAAGAAGATTACGAACTTGCTGCAGAATTTATGAACACCTGCCGCGCCAAAGGTATTCAGGGCTCCTCAACTGATTTCCTCCTGTGTGCAATTTGCGCGAATAATAATTTAACTCTTGTCACCTCAGACAAGGATTTTATAAGAATTTGTAAGCATTGCAACTTCAAACTGAAATTTGTTGAGTTACCAGTTCGTTAATTTAAAGGATACATTTTTCTGCACAAACAATTTATGCAATCGATAAACATGATTGATTGGGTTTTCCATTACTGTTGATGTAATTTCTTACCCTAAAAACTTCCAGTAATTCTTCCGTGTAATCAATTCAATCTCTGCGTTATAGGACTCCTTAAACTGTTTCAATTTATTACCAATCTTTTTACTTGAGTATGAGAACTCAAAACCTCGTATTACGCCCCCTTCCTCTTCAATATAATCAACTTCCTTTTGCTGATAAGTACGCCAGAAATAGGAATTGACCCTTTTCCTCTCATAAGCATTCTTTTTGACACGTTCTGCAATCAGGAAGTTTTCCCATAATGCTCCGGTATCATTCCTCATCGCAAGTAAATTAAAATTATTGATCAGTGAGTTCCGTATTCCGGTATCATAAAAATATATCTTCACCGCTTTGGTAAGCTCGTTACGCAAATTCCGTGAAAACGAGTGAAGGCGGAAAAGCACGAAGGATTTTTCCAAAATATCTATATAACTTTGCACTGTTCGCATATCAACTCCGAGTTTTGTTGCCAGTTCAGAATAACTAACTTCACTTCCGGTTTGAAGAGCAATCAATATTAAAAGATTCTTTACGATTTCTGGTTTTCTAATCTCCTGGAATTTTAAAATATCCTTATAAAGATAGGATGAGGCTATCTGATCTAGAATTCTTGCAGCATCAGTTTCAGCAGATAGGAATACTTCAGGGTAATTTCCGAACCTGAGCATTTTATCAAGCTTCGATTCAATATCAAACCAATCTCCTATCGCCTTTATCTCGCCCACAGAAAGAGGATACATTTCATGCTGGAAAATCCTGCCTGTCATTGGCTCAGATATTTTTTCTGCCAATTCAAAAGAGGAGGATCCGGTCGCAATTATCTGAATTTCTGGCAGGTGGTCTGTAAGAATTTTTAATAATTTTCCCGGAGCTTTCAGGTTCTGTGCCTCATCAAGACCGACCACTTTATAGTGCCCTAAAAACGTTCTAAGGTTCTCTGGCTCAAGATCGTTAAACCTTTCTGTAATGGTCAATAATTCGCAGTCAAGGTACCTGCCTTTTTCACCGAACTCAGCCAGAATATTCTTAAGAGAGGTTGTTTTACCAATCTGCCTTGCACCATAAAGGACGATTGACTTACCTCTGAAAAGATCCTTTTTTACATTCTCTTCTGATGACCGCTTTATCATATTGCTATCCATTTGACAATTTTTGTATCATAACACACAATTTAGTGAAATTCTTACATTATAATGCACAAATTTAGCAAAATTCCCGCATCATAATACGTAAATTTAATGATATTCCTGCATTATATTGCAATTTTTTCTTAATATTCTCAAAGCATCATATTTCTGCGATTGAAAAGATATTCTTATGCTGGTCTTGTAAATCCTAAATGCCAAGTAAAAAAAATGCCCATCCTGCATCGGATGGGCATTTTTTTAAGAATCCAAACCCTTTGTATTACTCCGCCGGAGATGTTGACTCCACTAAGTACCGTTTAATTTTTTGCGTTGTGGTTTTTTCGAATTCTTTTTCCCTGATATAGAACTTCCTGATTTGTTTGTATGAGGACAGTTCCTTATTGGTTTCTTTAACCACATCCGAAATTACCTGATTGATAAATTCCGGCGTAATGGAAGCATTTTTTGAACCTGCCAGTTCTATCAGTGCCTCGGCCTCAGGGACGATCTGCACAGCGATTATTTCATCATGCTTTTCATCCTCTTCACCATAGACTAATGACTCAAGAATAAACGGACTGCGCTTGAGTATATCTTCAATCTCCTCGGGGAAAACATTCTTCCCGCTCTTTGATATGATTACATTTTTCTTCCTCCCGCTGATGTGCAGGAAACCATCCGCATCAACATATCCCAAATCACCCGTTTTGAACCAGGGTCCCTCGAAGGTATCTCTGGTCATTGCCTCGTTTTTATAGTAACCGGGCATTACCGATGGTCCCTGTGCGTATATCTCACCTACGCCGTCAGCATCGGGATTATTAATTTTTATCTGAATCCCTGGCAGCGGTATTCCTGCTGCACCATCCTTAAAAGCATCCTCGCGGTTCAGGGCGAGAATCGGTGCGGTTTCAGTCAGTCCGTAACCCTGCACAAAATGGAAGCCAAATTCACGCAGCCCTTTTGCAACTGCCGGATCAGGTGCTGCACCTCCAGCAATAAATAAACGGACTGCTCCGCCAAACCGCGCATGCAGTTCCTTAAAGATTTTCTTACGTGCAGATTTCCATCCGAATGACTCAAGGGCTCCGACTACCTTAATAAGCGGAGGAACTATCTTGCTCTTTACTTTATCCTCGGTAATACCCTTGTGGATTTTCTTAAACATCTTGTCATAAAGAAGCGGAACAGCAAGCAAGATCGTGGCGCGGGAGACCTGAAGATCCTCAACCACGGTTTTAAGTGAGCGTGCGTAGTAAACCGTTGAACCGCAGTAGAGAGGGCAAAGGAATCCGCAGGTGCATTCGTACGTATGATGTATCGGAAGAACGGAGAGGAACCTGTCCTCACTGCGGATGTTTATCATCTTGGTCATGGCCATCAGGTTGGCAGTCAGATTTTTCTGCGTAAGCATTACTCCCTTTGCACGACCGAGAGAACCGGAAGTAAAGATAATCTCAGCTACATCATCAGCATTAATTGCAGGAAGAGTATGTGAAGATGCACGGGAACCGGTTTCAATCAGGTCCAGCATTTTAACAAATCCATCCCCCAGAGTTACTTTATCCATACAGATAAAGTGCTTGAGCCGTTTAATTGAGTCCCCTTTTTCGCTGAAAAGCTGATAAAACATTTCTGAAAAAATGACCGCTTCACTGTCTGACTCGTAAAGGATATTCAGAATTTCATTCGGTGACAGGTTCCGGTCAATGGGAACAATCACGTAGTTAAAGCACATGGCAGTCAGGTAAGCAATTCCCCACTGAGACCGGTTTTCACCAATCACAGCTATATGGGTTCTTTCCGGGATGCCTAGGTTTTTAAGCCCCGCCCCAAAATGACGCACCGAATTCAGCAGCCCTTCGTACGAAACCTCGGGAACCGGTGTCGGGTTCAGATCCTTAAGCGCTGTTTTACTGCCAAAAACTCTGGCTGACCGGATGAGCATATCCTGAATAGAGGAAATTTCAGGGACGGTAAACAGTTCATACTTCTTTGCCATCTTAGCACCTTTCAAAAATGAGAATAAAAGAAAAACCCAGCATTTTTTGTGCCAAACCCAGAGTTCCCTCAGCTTTCCCTAGTATCTATAGGGAGGGAGTCAAATGAAGCGCACATACCATAGACAAAAAAGCCCCGGCTGCAAACCAGGGCTTTTTTTAGTTAAAAGTGAAAAGTTGAAAGTTGAATTCACCATTCACAATTCACCATTCATTCTTCATAATTATTTCAGCATTATCATTTTGCGCGTAAGCGTCTGCTGATCGGTTATAAGTGAGTAGAGATATACTCCACTTGCCAGCGATGTGCCGTCAAGCAGGTACTCATAATAGCCGGGCTTTAGCTGCTCATTAAATATCTGCATTACTTCCCTGCCTAGCACATCATATATCTTCAGTGATGCTTTGGTTTCAACCGGGATTCTGAATCCGATCTTTGTTTCAGGATTAAACGGATTTGGATAGTTTTGAGCCAGATAAAACTCAGCCGGAAGAATCTCATGATTTGATTTGAGTGACACTACTATCACATCAGTACCACCTGAGAAAGCGAACACACGGCCGTCACGGGTACCCACAGCAAACTCATTTGAGCCGTTGCCGTCAAGGTCACCCATCTTCCAGACGGTTTCAGGTGCGGTGCTGTTACCAGTTCCGGCAGTAAAAGTAAACATCGGGTTCGGGTCACCGCCTCGTCCGTTATATACATAAACTTTACCGTCAAGCGATGCAACACCAAACTCAGGAATACTGTCTGCATTCATATCACCAAGCAGACCTACTCCAAGGTTGTTGCCTGTGGTGCGTGTTGCAACTATCTGCGCTCCGGTTGAGCCCTCAAGAACGTAGAAGTTTGGCGTAAGTGCTGAGATCATGATATCATCAACGCCTGACTGATTGATATCAGGTACAACAAACAGGTCTTCGATAAATACATTACCTATATTTGTTCTCCAGATTTCAACTCCGGCATCACCGGTTATTGCATAAACGTTACCGTTTATATCTCCGGCAATAATATCAGTAGTTGCGAGGCCCCCTATGTTCTCAATCTCATCAAGACCCCAGGGACCTGATGCAGTGGGATAAGCCCAGGTTACGTTACCGAGTGAATCAAAGCCGATAATTTCACCCGGCGTGCCTCCGGCTACCCGAGAAGCAACAGCTCCGCCATCCTGAGATGAGACAATGCCATATTTCAGTTTACGGGTTGCGCTTTGGTCAATGCGCCACATCTCTGCACCAGTTGCACCATTGAGCAGATATGCAGAGAATCTTCCTTCAAATGAAGTTTCATTTCCGCTGGCACTTACATAGACATCCGGTATTCCATCTCCTGTAACATCACGTTTTACGTCAACCCCCATGATGTCACCATTGCCATAGTTAATTGAGTCACCATACTCCCAGAGCTTTGCTCCGTCACGCCCGCTGAGAGCATAAACAAATTCATTTCCGCCGGCAGTACCAACAACCACATCCTGAATTCCATCACCGTTCAAATCTTCAGCAATCTGAAATGCCTCATACTGATCTACATTTCCTGTATTATTGTTATTCGGGTTGGTTCTGAACGTCCAGAGAACATCAGAGGTAACTGAACTATTACCGTTATACGCCACTACAAAATAGTTATCAGTTGTGACAATTATATCGTCAACACCGTCCTGGTTGATATCTCTAATTCTTTTGATCATCCTGGCGGTGTAGTCATCATAATTGGTACCGGGGTTATCAGGAACAACACCCTGCCAGACTATATTTCCGAGTGTGGAATCAAACGGGGCTCCTGATGCTGTAAGGATAATTTTCCTGAGAGCACCGTTTGATGCATTGCTGTAAACCATAATGGTATCAGCATAGGTCTTATACTGAGTCGGCTTGAACCACAACCTGCCTGACCAGGTTGAAAGCGAGTCTATAATCACCTGTCCCGGTTGTTTCTCAAAATAAAAATCTGCTGTCAGGAGTCGCAGAGAATCAATCCTCAGTGGTGCAGAACCATCATTGTGAACCGTTAATACGAATGAGGATGTACTGCCCACTCTTCTGCCTCCAAGATTAAATGCATCCTGGTTAAATGATATATACGGAGCCGTATATACCCCTGCTCCCTTGAATTTTATTTTGCTAAAAGCAAAATTAGGGTCATTGTGATAAATCAGCAAAGAATCATTATAGTTTTGCGCGGCGGCAGGTCTAAAGAATATGTCAAAATAATAAAAACTGTCCGGCTTAATGGTTACAGGCCACTGCGTAATGCTTATGGTAAAAGCCGGATTGCTTATGCCCATCGAATCAAGCACTAAGTCAGCCGTGCCAAAATTCTTTAACGTAGCAGTAACTTTCTTAGTTGAATCAACCTGAACATTTAAGAAATCAAAATTAGCCGTTAGCACCGAGATAGCTGGGGTTCCTGAACCGCCTAAATCATACTTAAATAACGCTCTCCCTGTTGAAGCTCCAACCGGTTCTGCCATCAGCCAGAGGTGAGAACCATCCCAGGCGAGACCACGCGGGTTCTGACGCACGCCAATCTGCTCAGGCACCCGGAAAGAAAAGAGTGTATCTTCCGTATTTAAGTCAACTGCATAAATTTTTTCCGGGTCATTCTGGAAGCCGTCCATTACGTAGAAGAGTGTATCACCTCTTACGGTAATGCCTTGCGGCTGAAGACCAAATACCGGTATGGTATCCATTATTGTTTTGGCAGCTACATCAATTTTATATAATGCTGCTGAAGCATCAGGTGAGTAAAGAGAAACCCAAAGCCCTTGTCCGTCCCACGCAGCACCGCCAAGATACCACGAAGTGGTTCCTCCTGCTGATGCAATGGGGATTGAGTCAAGAACGGCTCCGGTCGGAGAAACTTTATAAAGGTCGCACCGGGCGGTTTTTCTTTCAACGTACCAGAAGTTGGTGCCGTCAAAAGCAAGTCCCTGAGAAGTACTGATGGAAGGATAATTAATATTGAATGAATCAAGCACAGTACCATTAAGATCAAGCGAAACTATTTTCCCTTTATTGGTAGTAGGTGAACTTGATCCTGAAGACATCCAAAGTTTTCCGTCATTAAAGACCAGACCGTAGCCCTGATCCATATATGCATACCTTGGGAGAGGTATGGTTTGAACAAGACTCTGTGAGAACAAAGCCGATGAAAGTACAACAACGAGAGTTAGCACCCTCATGTTATTCTCCTTTCTGTTACTAAATTAGTAACGCTGATTAACTGAACACCAATCTTTTATATATGCTGATATTTCGTGTGTGGGCGTACCGGGGGTAAATATCCTCCCGACACCCAACTTGTCAAGTTCTGCTATATCATCATCAGGAATAATGCCTCCACCGGTGAGGAGTACATCATCAATCCCCTTATCATTCATAAGCCGTTTTATCTTTGGGAAGACGGTCATGTGAGCGCCTGAAAGAATACTGATGCCTATGACATCAACATCTTCCTGTATAGCTGCTTCAACAATCATTTCCGGAGTCTGACGGAGTCCGGTATAAATTACTTCCATACCTGCATCACGCAGTGCTGATGCAATTACTTTTGCACCGCGGTCATGTCCGTCAAGACCTGCTTTGGCAACGAGTACTCTTATTTTTCTTTCCATGTAGATGCCTCCTTTTGAATGCTTGCACGGAGATTCCGCCCGTATTCGCTGAATGATCCGTTGTTATACTGAAGAAACTGCGGCCGCCGGAACCTGGTCTTGTCTTCATGATACCGAGGGATGATATGAATATGGCAGTGAAATACAGTTTGCCCCGCCGCACTGCCGTTGTTTCCGATAATGTTAAACCCCTCTGCCTGTACAGCACCGATAATAACCGGACTGAGACGCTTTACTATGCTGAATAAGTCGCCGATAATTTCCTGCGGCACTTCCGTAAGGTCACGAAAATGCCCCTTTGGCACAACCAGTGTATGGCCGAAATTAACCGGCAGGATATCTAAGAAGCTGATCACGGTATCCGTCTCATAGAGGATTTCAGCCGGGGCGTTTCGTTCAATTATTTGACAAAAAATACAATCCATTAGTTAAAAATATCAAATGGCTGGCTGTTTACCAAGCCCCTCTTAAAGCTGCAAATACTCACGATTTTTCTCAAAAACGCCAAAAAGTCCGCCCGTATGCAGGAAAAGTACGTTTTTCTTCTCCGCCGCTGCAATACACCTGTCCTGAAAGGCAAAAAATGCCTTGCCGGTATAAACAGGGTCAAGAATGATTCCTGTTTTCATCGCCAAATCCTTCAGAACCTCAATTTTTTCTCCGCTTATTTGCTTGTATCCCTCGGCTGAGTATCCCCCTATTATTTCAAGCTGGTGATCAGGAAGTTTAAGCTCAGGAGCATATTTTATTATAAAATTTTCAAGGATGTGCCTGACTTTTCCTTCGAGCACTTCAGGGGAGTAAAGAACTGACACAGCATTAATCTTTACCTGTATATCCTTCATCGCGGCGCCAATCAGAAGACCGGAAACTGTTCCGCCTGAACCAGCCGCTACATACACCTCATCAATCTCAGAAAGAGTTGTCTGCTGTTCAAGTTCGTCCCAGAAACGTATATATCCTGTTACCCCCTCAGAAGAAGAACCCCCTTCTGGAACGATATACACTTTTTTCCCCTCAGCAGCCAGTTCATCTGCTTCTGCTTTCATAATTTCATCCGCTGTCAGGAATTCCTCATAACTCAGATACTTGATATCAGCACCAAGGAACCGGTCAATAAAAATGTTTCCTGTTACCACATCTTTTTGTTCACCCCAGAGAAAAAGTTTTACATCAAGCCCGAGAGAGCGGCAGGCCGCCACCGTTGCGCGGGCATGGTTTGACTGCTCACCTCCTGTGGTGAAGATGGTATCAGCTTTCTCGGCCATTGCATCAGCCAGAATATACTCTAATTTCCTTATTTTATTTCCGGAAGTTTCCATACCGGTCAGATCATCCCTTTTGATTAAAAAGGGATAATCTCTGTAGGTAATTTTTTGAACAGGTGTAGGTAAAAAAGCAAGCGAAATTCTGGGTGGCAGAAGCATTTTGATTATTCCTCAAATCCGTAAAGTTTTCTCACGCGCTTCAAATCTTCAAGGGTGTCAACCGCTATGCTTTCCTCATCGGTTTCAACAACTTTAATTTTTATTCCTTTTTCCAGCATCCTGAGCTGTTCGAGTTTTTCAAGATTTTCTAAATCGGTTTGTGACCAGGCGGTAAACTTCATCAGTGCTGAGTAGCGGTACACATAAAGACCGATATGTTTATATACGGTATGGTTCTTCACAATTTCAGCCGGATCACCCAAATCACGAACATGAGGCACCGGAGAACGCGAAAAATAGAGAGCGTAGTTATAATAGTCAAACACCACCTTAACCGTGTCTGGTGACATATATTCAACCGGATCGGTTATGCGTTTCACTAACGTGGCCACCTGAACTGATTTGTCGAATAGAAGCGGTTCTATTGCCTTATCAATCATCCTCCAGGGAATAAACGGTTCATCCCCCTGGATGTTCACCACAATGTCAATGTTGCGGAGCTGGTTCACCGTTGCGGCTATACGGTCTGAACCGGTTTTAATTTCGGATGAAGTCATTATGACCTCACCGCCGAACTCTTTAACCGTGTTATATATCACCTCATCATCAGTGGCTACAATCAGCCGGTCAATCAGCTTTGAACCTGAAGCACTATTGTAAGTGTGATAGATCATCGGTCTGCCTCCTATGTCAGCAAGCGGCTTGCCCGGCAAGCGGGTTGAACCAAGGCGCGCAGGTATTATTCCAACTATCATAGTTCTAAGAAAACGTTGTTATCAGATAACCTTTGGCACGCTGAAAAAATTATCCTCCCGTGCCGGGGCATTTTTCAGTGCTTCTTCAGGAGAAATGGAGGGTTTCAGTTCATCCTCCCTCATAAAATTTACCCCGCCGGCCGGATGAGACATCGGCACAACTCCGGTAGTGTCAAGTTTATTCAACTTATCCATATATCCAAGAATAGTATTCATTTCACCGGTGAACTGTATATACTCTTCTTCACTGAACGCAAGCCGCGCCAGGTCTGCTATTTTTTTTACATCTTCAATGGTAACAGCCATCCTTAATATCCCTGATAATTTTTAATAATTTCGTTTCGGACATCATCCATCAGTTTGAGCTCATCATTTTTGTTTTTGAGCTCATCAAAAACAATCGGTTTGGAAAAATGAACCATGAGATTGCCACCCTTTATGTTCAGTTTACCCTTCGGCAGAAGTTTGGATGCGCCGTTTATGGTGACCGGAACAATGGGGAATCGGACTTTGGAAGCAAGATAAAATGCACCCCGCTTAAATGGCTGAATTTCCCCGGTTTTGCTTCGGGTGCCTTCCGCAAATAGAATAACTGAGAACCTGTTTTTTGTCATGGTCTTCTTCGCGCGGTCAATACTCCCCATCGCACTTTCAGCTTTCTGGCGGTCAATTGAGATAAACGGACCGGTTTTTAACTGCCAACCGAATATCGGAATCCGACTTAGTTCTTTTTTATAGATAATGCTCACCCTGCCCGGGAACGCTGCCATCAGTGCAGGGATGTCAAACATGCTTGAATGGTTCGATACGTAAATGTAGATTTTATCTTTCTCAAGATTTTCGAGCCCGGTCACCTTAAGCTTAACACCTGCAATGCCCAGTACCCCCGCTGAGAATATCTTTGAAATCAGGAAGTATGATTTAAAACTCCGGTCAACAAAAGAGGAGATGAGGGCAACCACTGAGAGCAACAGGGTATAAAGCCCGATTAGGGTCAGTTTTATGTAAGTCAAATACGCCTGAATATTACTTATTTAAACGCAAATTTAAGCAATTTCGGGGGGATTTTTAACCTCCTGGTCAGAAATTCCGGGAAATAAAAACAACACCGGTCATTCACCGTTTGTTATCATCTTTTCTGGCTTTTTTCTCCGCCGCTTACTTTGATCATATCTTTTACGTATTTTGTCTCCCTTCATCCCTTACTTCACCCTTTCTGAACAACCTCTTAAAACAAAAAACCCCTCGCTAAGGAGGGGTTTGAAAAATCACTTTTTAGGATCTTCTTTTTTATCACTCTTTTTTTTATCTGTAGAGCAGCAGCTTTTTTCTTTTGATTCTTTATCTGTGGAACAGCTTTCGCCATCTTTCTTGTCCTTCTTAGACTCAGATTTCTTTGTGTCATCGGACTTGGTGAAAACAAAAGATGTCTGATTGTTATTGCCGTCTTCAGGAACAACACAGAATTTGTCGTCAGCATCTTTCTTGGTTTTTTTATTTGGTTCGTCCGCCTGCAGGGTGAACGAAACTGCAAACATGAACAGGAACAAAAGCGATTTCTTCATTATTTATCTCCTTTTTTGAATTGTTTACCGTCTTCGCTTAAATTTTTGATATACTTTTCGGGCTCTTTTTCAAACTTTTTCAGGCAGCGCTTGCAGCAGACCGCATAGGTAACACCTTTGTATGTAGAGGTATAATCGCCCTCGATTTCCTCACCTGAGACAGGGCAAACCGTGTTAAATATTTTATTCTCCTTTTTTTCCTGCTTCTCTTTTTTATCCTGAACGCCTGCATCCAGGGTAAAAGAAGCCGAAACAACAAAAAGGAAAAGAAACAACAGAATTTTCTTCATAGGGAACTCCTTCATTTAGTAATTCAAGTTAAGACAAAAATCTTTACAATCAAATAACCAGAATTTGGTCTTTTTTGATCCATCCGGTCCGGCCATCCGGCATTTTTAATTTAACCCAGGATTCAACTGAGTCTTCAACCCTCACTTTTACCCCCTCTACTGTCTTAAAAAGCTGATTTCCGTCCTCAGCCGGTGAGGAAAGCACCTCAACCGAGTTCTGAATTATTACCCCATAATTCACCGAATCAATCCAGTGTGTTCGGGTGTAAGCCAGGTTAACCACAACAAACATTACCACGAGGATGCCCCCGATTGCGGCAAGATTAGTCAGACCGGCTCTTCCATAAAAGTACCTTAAAATGAAAAATAGGGACAACGGATATAAAAGAAAAATAACTGCATATACCCAGCCGGAAAAGGAGAGGAGCGATGCCGCCTTCATCCACCATTCAAGCGGAGCAATGACGGGAACCTCTTCCTGTTTTTCCTTTACCAGCCCTCGGGTAAAAATGATATTCTGCCTGATATCTTCATCTGAAGGGCTCAGAAGCACTGCCTTTTCAAAATAAGCAATTGCAAACCCAAGCCGGCCCCGTCTGAAATGGGCGTTGCCTATGTTGTATAACAATTCAGGGGAGACCTCACCTGATGCTTCTATTTCAGAAAATTTCTGCAATGCATCTTCATATTTTTTCTGATTATAAAGTTCACATCCCTCAGAAAAAAGTTTCCGGGAATCTGCGTTAATATTCAGACTCAGAAGCAGAATAATAAATGCAACCGCTCTCATCATTTTTTCCCCTTCGCTATACTTTTTTCAAGACCAGTAATCAGTCCGGAAGCAGATTCAAAAACGGAATTCATCGCTTCCCCTGCGCCTGAAGCCGGAGCAAATCGCACAAACTGAATACCACTGTAAGTATCCTTCAACCGCCTCATCAATTCATCTTCAAGACTCATCGCTTTCAGCCGTTCTTCAGCAGCTTCGATTGAAAAAGCGGCAGCAGGAATGCGCAGTTTGTTTTCAAGATATTTTTGCAACGCTCGCGAAATTTCAAGATAAAATCCGTCTCTATCACCGCCGTCCATCAGCTTTTTGGCTTCTTTAAGCTGCTTTGCGGCAAACTTCTTTGCCTGAAGTTCTTTATATCCGGAAAGATCCGCAAGCATCTCCTGCCTGCGCCTGAAAAAAAACGCAAACGCACCAAATCCAATAAATGGAATGACCGCGAGAACCCAAAAAAGAGAGCTTCCGAACGGGTTCCCTTTTCTGAGTGATGCATAGGTAAAGGTGGTTTTTATATACCGGATATCAGTTTCACCCCTGCCCCCGCGTTCAGGAAGTGATGAAACAAAATCAGCATTCGGAGTTACTTCAAGACTATATCCCGCTGCTTCAATGGTTTCATATTTTTTTGTAGAAGGATTAAAAAAGCTGAGTACAAGAGGCGGAATTACCGCTTCACCTGCATTACGGGGTATAAGGAGATATTCAATACTCTTTTTTCCGGCTATAATACCGGTTCTGCTGATCGTGTTCTCTGACTTATCTTCATACTTTTCAATTCCGCTGCCAAGATCAAACTCAGGAAGCGTGAGGAGTGATATATTACCAGTCCCGATCAGTGTATAGCTCAGGCGCACCGGGTCTCCCTGCTTAACTCGCTCTTTATCAATGCTGCTCTTAAGTGTGAAACTGCCCACTGCTCCGGTGAAATTTTTAATTGAATTCTGTGGAGGAAGCTCCTTCGACTGTATCTTTAGCACGTTCGACTTTGCGGTATATTCAACAGTTTCAGTAGTACGGAAAAAAGGATCGTTAAAGAAGTCACCCCACGGGTCATTTGACTTCCTCTTCCTCTGGATAACCACCGGTATCTTTAGCTCGTATTGAGTGACCGAAAGTTCGCCGGTCTGCTGGGGGAAGAGTGCCGCTTTTTTTAATGTAGCCACATTATATACAACACCGTCTATGGTCTCTCTGCTGAAATTGATAACCTGAGGCATATCAATTTCTTCGGCCCAGAACCCCTGATAATTGGGTAATTTGGATATCTGCGGAGTTGATATATTAAGCCGTGTATATAACTTATAGGTAACGGTTACCTGTTCTCCGGTGAACGCTGAAGACTTATCAGCAAAGGCGCGGATAAAAAGATTCTCCGCTATCTCATTCATATCAATATCAGATGATTCATCCTTTTTCGGCTTACCTGTTCCTTTAGTAACATCAACAGTAAGTGAGTTGGATGTGAACTTTTCACCGCCTGCGGTTACCGAGGCAGGGGGGATTTTCAGTTTACCGGTCTTAAGCGGCTGTATATAGTAAGAAAAAGATTTCTGCCCCGATACCACACCGTTTATGAACTGCATACTGGTTGACTGATTAGGTCCGGAAACAATTTTAAATTCAGTAAAAACAGGTGCCTGAAAACCGTCCACGCCGTTGATATCCTTGCCTGAGTATGTAAAGCTTACTTCAATTACATCATCAGTGGTTGCGGTACTACGGTTAACCGTTGCCTGAAAAGACTGTGCACCCGCCTGTCCGAGCAGCACAAAAAGCACAATAAAAACTGCTATCTTAAAAGTATTCATCGGTTACTTTTGTTTATACTGTTGAATACTTACCAGTCCTTCTCAACTTTAACACGGACCCCCTCCTGTTTACGGAGCTTTTTCTGCATCTCTTTTTCGTTATTTTTCATTGCAGTCAGAATACGTTCAGCATCCTCCTTTGAAATTTTAGGTTTGTCCTGCCCCTGTTTTTGCTGATTCTTCTCCTGATCCTTCTGCTGTTCCTGATTTTGTTTGTTCTGCTGATCCTGCTGATCCTGTTTATCCTGATTATCCTTATCCTGTTCGTTCTTCTGATCCTGATTATTCTTATCGTCTTTGTTCTGATCCTTGTCTTGATCTTTGTCCTGATTCTTATCCTGGTTCTGCTGATCCTGCAGTTTCTTCAGCGCATAGGAAAGATTATACTTGGCGTCTGAATCCTGAGGATTATTTTTTAGTGCATTTTTGAACGCTTCAATACTTTCCTTATACTTTTCCTGCTTCAGAAGAGAATTACCAAGATTATAATAAGCTTTTGACTTTTCTTTTTTATCTGTAAGCGCGTTAATCGTTTCATTGTAACTCTTCATTGCGTCATCGTACATAGACTGCTTGTAGTAACTCCCGCCCAGATTCAATTTAAGCGTCTTATTATCAGGTTCTTTTTCAAGTCCTTTACGGAATTTGATTTCCGCCTCTGAAAAATTTTTCTTTTCAAACTCCTCAACGCCGTCATTATTAAGCGAGCGGATGCTTTGTGCTTTACTCAAATTTATTGCAGCAATAAGCGCGATTATAAATAGAAATTTCATAGTTATTTCTCCTTCCTCAGTTTTGCGCGTTCAGAGATAAGAAGTTCCAGCAGAAGTAAAAAGAGTGCCGGAATGAGCATCCAATAATATTTATCATCATAATCGGTAATCATCTTAGCACCATATTCGCTTTTCTCAATTTTCTCAAGGTCAGAATGAATTTCATCCAGATTATTTCTCCCCGGAGAAGAGAGATAATACTCCCCGCCGGTTTCAGCGGCTATTTTCTGCAGCGTCTGCTCATCAAGACGGGTGATGACCGGATTGCCGCTGCCATCCTGTTTGAACCCAATGCGAGTCTTTCCTGTTCCGTAAACAGGTATCGGTGCACCGTCGGGCGAGCCCATTCCTATTGTGTATATGTTAACCGACTTCTCCTTAGCGCTACTGAGTGCCGACTCAAGATCTCCCTCATGATCTTCTCCGTCTGTAATAGTAATTATCACTTTGCGTGAGGGGGAGTCATAATCAAATGACTCAATCGCAAGACTGATTGCAGAGGCAACGGCAGTGCCCGGCTTGGGGATGGAGTTAACATCTACTGCACTGAGGAAAAGTCCCGCCGCCGAGTAATCGGTGGTCAAAGGAAACTGTATATATGCGTCACCGGCAAAGATAATTAACCCGATGCGGTCTCCTTTGAGTTTCTGAAGCAGTGCATTAATCTCGCTCTTTGCTTTGTCCAGCCGGTTAGGCAGAAGATCCTCAGCAAGCATACTCTGGGAGATATCAAGCAGGATGTATATCTCAATCCCCTTTTGTTTAACCTCTTCAATTTTTGTTCCGATCTGCGGATTTGCAATGCCAAGGATAAGGAATGGAAATACCAGCAGTACTAAACCGAGTTTAACATATTCTTTGACCCTGCTTTTATTGCTCAGCAGTGAAGAAAAGATTTCTGCTCCCGCAAATCTGCTGATAAGCTTCTTCTGGCGGTAAATCATATATATTGCAAATGCAACTATCACCGGCAGAGCGTAAAGAAGATAGAGGAATTCGGGTCTTGCAAATCTCATGGTTAGGCCAGCCGCCTGAAATATGTTCTACCGAGCAGAAATTCAAATAACACCAGAATAAGCGATGCAATTGCAAAGGGGTAAAAATGTTCGGATTTGTTACGGTACGAGGTTACCTCAATTATCGAACGCTCAAGTTTGTCAATTTCCCGGTAAACGCTTTCCAGCTTATTGTTGCCCGTTGCTCTAAAATACTTCCCGCCGGTTTGTGTAGCTATCTTTGTCAGCATTGCATCATCAATTTGCACCGGTACCATCTGATACTGTTTTCCGAATGGTGTATTAAATGGATACGGAGCTTCTCCAACAGTACCAACACCAATAGTGTAGATTCTTACTCCAAAAGTTTTTGCGATTTCCGTAGCAGTTATGGGGTCAACCTCACCTGCATTATTAACACCGTCAGTCAGCAGAATAAGTACTTTGCTTTTTGCATCACTGTCCTTGAGGCGGTTAATACCGTTTGTGATAGCATTGCCAATGGCTGTTCCGTCTTCAATCATTCCGGATTTAACTGCATGAAGCTGATCGGTTAACACTTTATAGTCAACTGTGAGCGGACATTGGGTGAACGCATCACGCGAAAAAATTACCAGCCCTATACGGTCAGTCTGCCGCTCCAGCACAAACTCTTTTGTAAGTTTTTTAGCTGCATCAAGACGGTTTGGCTTAAAGTCCTCAGCCAGCATACTGCCTGATATATCAAGCACAAGCACGATGTCAATTCCTTCAGTGTTAATATTCTCACCCGATGTATATGACACTGGTCTTGCAATTGCGATGATAATGGCTGCTAAAGCAAGGTATCTGAGCAGTGCCGGAATAAATGAAAACCGCGCACGCACACTTTTGGTGTCTGAAAAAAATTCAGCAGTCCCCGGATACACAACAGTGGCTTTATCCTTTTTTGCCGCAAAATATTTCCAGCCGAGAACCGCCGGAATTATGAGCAGAAACCAGAGATACATGGGCTGCAGAAACTCATAGTTGGCAAAAAACTTCATTACCGCAGTACCTCTTCGCCACCGGATGATTCTTTAAGGATATCATAAGCAGTGGTCATCATTTTCTGATTCAGATCTGAAAGCGGTATATATTTAGCAAATTTCACCAGATCAGCATTTTTAAGGAATGATTCAGTTCTGGACACTATAGTGTGTGAAACACCCTTTTTCTTAAGGAACTCAAGCGTTTCAGAGGACGTACTCTCAAGAGCCGGCATGGTATATGCACGTTCAAAATAGTTTCTTATGATTCCGGTTATCTCAGAGTGAAACTCTTTTATCTGGCCACTCTGCCAAAGCTGTTTTTTCTCTAAGGACTGAAGTGCTGAGTATGCCTCCTCATAAGGACTTAACACTGCCTGCGGCACAGGTGTGGCGGTCTTTTCCCTCTTGCTGAATCTCTTATACAGCCAGTAACCTAAGGCACCAAGCAGAATCAGCAGCGGTATCAGCCAGAGGAGGAATGAATAGTCAAACGGAATTTTTTCTGGTGCTTTAATGTCTCGTATATCCTTAGAGGTGTCCACTGCAACCGTTGATATTAACACTTGAAATGAGTCACTCAAAAAGGTCTGTGTTGAATTTCCCTTTACAAAAAGAAAGGGCAAACGGGGGATGGTGAATAGTCCGCTATCGTAGCCGGCTACAACAAAAGCAAACTTCCCGGATTTTTGCCCCGCTGATTCATCCAATGACAAAGTATCAGTATATAAATACTCAAGGGGCGCAAGTGAGTCATACCGTGAAGGGAAAACCATACGGAAATCTGTGGGATACTTTGTATCTATCAATAAAGTTACCGGATCGCCAACCAGATATGAGGATGAATCCACTCTGGTTTTGAACTGGATTTCCTGAGGAAAAAGAGAAGAAATAATTATGAGAAAAAAGAGTGCTATCTTTATCACAGACGTGTCACTCTCTTTTTAAAGAAATTAACCAGAGGCGGTATATATGATTGCGCGGTGTTCACATTTATGGTATCAACTCCGGCCGCATTAAAGATTTTCCTGGTAAGGTTTTTTCTTTCCTGCACTTTTGCATAAAACTGAGACCGCACTTTTATTGAACTGGTATCAATAAGCATTTCCTGACCGCTCTCAGGGTCTTCAAACCGGACAAGACCTACCGAAGGAAGTTCATTTTCTCTTGTATCTTCAATCTTAACGGCTATCAAATCATGCTTGCGCG
>JADLAF010000222.1 GCA_020848375.1 Ignavibacteriaceae bacterium | reverse complement strand
CAATAAGAGCCCGGTCAGCAATAACTCCTCCGCTGTAACCAACACCGCAAAAGGAAAACCAACCATCTCACTCAGCGCTCCTGCTTCAACTTTTGCTGCTGACGGAAACCTGCAGGAATGGCAGTCAATTAATAAGTTCAGAATGTATCCATCAGACGGAACAGGTTTTGTTGTAACAAACACTACCATTACCGGCGATGCTGATGCTTCTGCTGATGCTTACGTTGCAATGGATAACCAGTACCTTTACGTTGCATTTGATGTGAATGATGACATTGTTGTTCAGAATAACAATGGCGATTCATATCTGAATGACGGTGCTGACTTATATATTGGTCTCTATAACTGGCGCGGAATGCCTCACACGGGATATCGCAGAGGCACTGAACCTGATTATCATTTCAGATTTGCTTATAACAGAATTCTTATTGACGGCTCTGCCGGAACAGACAGTCTTATTGGTCTGGGAGCAGACTATTACTTTGGCGAAAAATTCCCATCAGGATATATCGTTGAAGCAAGAATCAGCTTTGCACAGCTTGCTCTCCAGGGTAATGATATTACCTTTGTTCCAGTTGAAGGATACAGAATTCCATTTGATATGGCACTTAATGATGCAGATGCAACCGGTTCAAGAGAAGGTATTCTTACCTACTCACCGTTCAATGAAGACCGTTCTTATCAGGATGTTTCAAGATGGACACATACCTGGATAGGAAGTCTGTGGACTCCGGTTGGAGTTGAGGATGAACTGACAGCAGAGAGTTATGCTCTTGCTCAGAATTATCCTAATCCATTTAATCCGTCAACCACAATTAAATACTCAATCCAGAAAGCCGGATTAGTAACATTGCGCGTCTATGATATGCTCGGCCGCGAAGTGGCAACTCTGGTTGATCAGGAACAGAACGCCGGAGTTTACTCCGTTAAGTTCAACGCATCCGGTCTTGCAAGTGGTATATATCTCTACAAGCTGGAAAGCGGCTCATTCTCAAAAACACATAAATTAATGCTCATTAAGTAGCATTTACCTCCGGTATGCAGGGACTTTTTGAGCAAGTCCCTGCATCCAATTATTCAATGGTAAAATTGGACAGAATAATGATAAGGCAAAGAAAAACATTTTTTCTACTCTCAGTATATAAACCGCTGCTGGCAATAATGCTGCTGCTGTTTGGTGTAAATCTTCAGGCAGGTGTAACCGGAAAGATAGCCGGCAAAGTGCTTGACGATAAAACAGGCGAGCCGGTTATAGGTGCAAATGTGGTGCTTGAAGGCACCTATCTTGGCGCTGCGGCTGATATAGACGGCTACTACGCCATAAGCAACATACCGCCCGGGAAATATCGTTTGGTTATTTCGGCAATCGGATATCAAAAAGTAACCATTGAAAATATTCTGGTTAAAATAGATCTGACCACCACAGTGGATGTAAAGCTCACTTCATCCACGCTGATGCTCGACAAAGAAGTGGTTATAACCTCCGAGCGTCCGCTGGTGCAGAAAGACCTTACCTCTACCTCAACAACAATTTCCTCTGATGATATAAAACTGATGCCGGTTGAAAACGTAGGACAGATAGTTAATCTTCAGGCGGGAGTAATGGACGGACACTTTAGAGGCGGCCGTTCAAATGATGTGGCGTATCTTATAGATGGTGTGGCAGTTACAGATCCGTTTAACGGCGGCTTTACCATGGAAGTTGAAAACACTTCTATACGGCAGATGGAAGTAATTACGGGAACATTTAATGCTGAATATGGGCAGGCACTCTCCGGCGTGGTGAACATAGTAACTGAAGGGGGTTCAAATAAATTCCGGATGAATGTGTCATCATATCTGGGTAATTTTATTACCAACAGTACAGATTTATTTAGAAATTTAGACCGCGTTGACCGCATATCACAGAGAAGCATTCAGGTTACCTTAAGCGGCCCTGTTGCACCGGTTAATAATCTTTACTTTTTTACAACCGGACGTTATGCAGCAAACACGGGGCATCTTTACGGTAAAAGAGTTTATAATGTAACGGACGATGTTCCGTTCTTTCCGAATCAGGTGAACAAACAATTCTGGATTCCGCGTAACACCGGCGACAATGCTTATGTGGCAATGAACCCGAGTGAAAAATATTCCTTTAACGGCAAGCTCACTTATGCACTGCCTAAAATTGCAATTACGTACTCTCTCTTCTGGGACAGAACAGAGAACCGCTACTATGATCATGGCTTTAGCTGGACACCTGACGGTATAATGACCCACTACGGCAATGATTTGATACAAAATCTTCAGTTCATCCATGATATATCATCTTCAACAAACCAGAGTTTAAAATTCAGTTTTAGTCATTATGACTTTAAGGGATATTTATTTGAAGATAAATTTGACCCCCGCTATGTTAATCCTCGTCAGGGTATAGCACTTTCGAATTACACATTCCGTTCAGGCGGAAATCAGGGGGGCAGATATCACCGCTATACCAAAACTATGGTGGGGCAATGGGCACTTTCTTCCCAGATAAACAAAGAGCACAAAATAGGGATGGGTGTTGAGGCAAGATTTAACACGATATATAACCAAAGTATGGATATGGTTAATCTGACTGATGGTCAGACGGATTCACTGGGTAATGTCCTCTTTACTCCGGGATATCCTGCTAAAGGAACCATCTCTGATCAGGGTTCGCATATTGAATATACACGTTATCCGTTAGAGGTCTCTGCGTATATACAGGACAAGATGGAATATGACATTATGATCATTAACGCCGGGCTACGTTTTGATTATTTTAATTCAAACGCAAGCATGCCGGCTGACAAAAAGAATCCGACCCGCAACTCAGACTTTAATGGTGCTGATCAATGGGTAGAGGCAACTGATAACCTTCAGCTTAGCCCTCGGCTTGGTGCATCATTCCCGATTACGGACAAAGGAATTATCCGTTTTTCTTATGGTCACTTTTTTAAGATACCTGCATTTGAAAACCTGTATCAGAATCCTGACTTTATTGTGCGTCCGGGTAATAGTCTTAACTCCATTATCGGAAACCCGGACCTGAAGGCAGAAAAAAATGTGATTTATGAAATAGGGTTGCAGCAGGTTTTGTTTGAGGATGTATCATTAAATGCATCACTGTACTACCGTGATATACGCAACTGGCTGGGTATGGAAATCGTAAATACCTACGAAGGGTTTAAGTACGCACGTTTTATAAACCGGGACTATGCAAACGTCCGCGGACTGGTTCTTGTGCTTGACAAGCGTTTTTCAAACTTTTTTAGTGCAAAGTTAGACTATACCTATCAGATAGCTGAGGGTAACTCCTCTGACCCTTATGCAGTATATAATAAAAACCAGACTGTGCCCCCGATTGAGGAAGCAAAATCAGTTGTGCCTCTTGACTGGGATCAGCGCCATACCATGAATCTGGTGGTGAATATAGGATTGCCGGCAGACTGGACAGGCGGATTGATTTTTCAGTATGGTTCAGGCACTCCATATACTGAAGACCCAAGAATTTCACGCGGTGTCCGTTTTGAAAATGGCGGCATAAAACCGACATTCTTTAATATGGATTTACGTGCTGACAAAGCGTTTGATATAGGAAGCGGACTTTACCTAAGGACGTATATAATGATATATAACGCTCTTGATCTGAGGAATGAGTTTGGTGTTTACTCAAGCACCGGACGCGCCAACATTGACCTGAACACACAAACCGCAGGCGATGTAATAGGGTTAAACACAATTGAAGAATATATAAAGAATCCGTCAATGTATTCTGCACCGAGAGAAATAAGAGTAGGAGTGGGCATTGATTTCTAAATTCCGGAGTTTGTTCATGTTCAGAAGATTATTATTTATAAGTTATTTCCTGATAACCGCCTCAGCGGCGGCTCAGGTAACCCCGGAGGTGCAGCGCTACCGCGATGACCCAAAGGGTGATATTAAATACCGCCGTGAGGGAGTGATGGACGGCAACCAGATAAGAACACTGTTTTATAATAACGGTGAAGTTGCCCAGTGGCCTTATCAGCCATCTGGAGAGTGGCCCAAAGGTTCAGGGCATTCCTACCTTGACGGGGTGAGCGTGCTGATTGCTACTGAAATAACAGCACCGGGAAGCGGACAGATTGTTCATCCTGTGCAAACTTCATACCGCGAGTGGATGGATAAAGACCCTGTTACCGGTGAAATCTGGGGACTTGAACCGGTACCTGGATATATGAACTCATCATCAAAAAAACCAGCAGTAAACACTGACCCAACCTCATGGCCTGAGTTTTGGCCGGCTGCTTTGAATCTTAACCCTGAGTGGGACGGATTTTGGTACGGCTATTTCGGAAGAGGAGTAATGAATTCAGATTTTGAAACATTCTTTGTCATGGATGATTCGAAGGACAAAGAATTCACCAGAAACCCTTTCTTTTATTATCCGATAGCCGCTGATTCCCAGAGAGCGGGAATGGGGCTCCGTGTTGAAGTACGCGGCTTTCAGTGGTCACAGGTGCTGGCTGAAGATATAATCTTCTGGCATTATGATATACTGAATATATCTGATTTTAATTATCCAAGAACTGCATTCGGTTTTTACACTGACTGCGGCGTGGGCGGAACTGATGACTCTGAAGATGATAACGCATCATTTGATTTGGTGCTTGATTTGGCCTACTGCTATGACAATAACGGGCTGGGGCTTCCTGACAACTGGAAGACCGGTTACTATGGATATGCTTATCTTGAAAGCCCGGGTAACGGCTTTGACGGTATTGATAATGATCTTGATGGCATTGTTGATGAACGCCGTGATAATAACTTTGATGATGACGGTGACTGGATACGCTATACTGATTTAAACGCCAATGGTGTTTGGGATCCTGATCAGAATGAACCGCTTAATGATGATGTAGGTCGTGATGGTGTTGGTCCGTTTGACAGACAGTATTCAGGACCGGATGAAGGAGAAGGAGACGGACAGCCGACTGATGGAGAACCAAACTTTGATAAAACTGATAAAGATGAATCTGATCAGATTGGTCTTACAGCAGTTTCGCTTTACCGTCTCGGTCAGGGCGGAACAGGCGGTGGCTGGCCGAAGGATGATGAATCACTCTGGCTGAAAATGAGCGCCGGGACGTTTGATACTTCACTGCAGAGAGCAAACATCAGTATGATATTTGCATCAGGTATGTTTCCGCTCAATAAAGGTCTGCGGGAAAGATTTTCAATGGCGCTGGTCTTTGGCGAAGATCTGAATGACATTATCTTCAATAAAGAAACTGTCCAGCAGATTTATAATTCAAACTATAACTTTTCAAAACCGCCAATCAAGCCGAAACTGACTGCGGTTCCGGGCGACAGAAAAGTATTTCTTTATTGGGATAACATAGCCGAAGAAAGCCGCGATGCATTCCTTGGTTATCAGAATAATGACCCGACACAAGGATATAAAAAAGATTTTGAAGGTTACCTTATTTACCGCAGTACCGAACCAGAGTTTAATGATATAAAAATCATCACCGACTCGAAAGGGTCGCCAAAATACTGGAAACCAATAGCTCAGTTTGATTTGAAGGACAGTATAAGCGGTCCTGACCCGGTTGGTATTAATGGAGCTCACTTCTGGAGAGGAAGTGAAACCGGACTGCGCTACTCATATATAGATACCGATGTTAAAAACGGTGTTGAATATTATTACGCATGCGTTTCTTATGATATGGGTGACCCGAACTTTGGTACAGCAGGATTGCAGCCCTCTGAGTGCACAAAGATTATAACACAGGATTTTGCAGGTAATCTGCAGTTTGTTGATATCAACTGCGCGGTCGTAACACCAAATGCTCCGGTTGCAGGGTATGTACCTCCGGAAATAGCCGGCGATATTAACAATGTAGTTGCGGGTGGCTCTGGATCGGGTGATCTCCAGATTACCGTACTTGATCCTAAAGCAATTGTAAACGGTGCTGATTATACGGTTGAATTCAAATCAACATCAGCATATCCGCTATATGTAACAACCGGATATATGCTCACCAAGAGTGTGAACTCGGTTATTGATACAATTGCAAACGTTGATTCATCATATTTTGGGACTGAAAGAATAAGCCCGCCGTATGACGGAATAGGAATTACGGTTCTTAATGACACTTCTATAACTGTTAATGACTCATTAACCGGCTGGTTATCTGGACGGTCAAATCTTATAACCATTACTACTCCGAACCCGACACCGGTACGCGGAATCCCCTGGCCGGCTGATTATGAAATATCTTTTAGCGATAGCCCCCAGGATACTTGCTTTATTCAGTCGCCACCTCTCTACTCAAGATTTCCGGTGAACTTTAAGATATATAATAAAACAGAGAACAAGCAGTCAAAGGTAGCCGTGCGTGACAATGACGGTTCAGGTTCGCTGACTATAGGTGATCAGATACAGATACTTGAGTTCCAGGGTGCAGTAACACAAAGCAACGTACGCTTTGCGTGGGATGTATCCTATGATGCACCGGCTGACCCTGCGGCAACACCAGTGCTGCCTGCTGCTGGTGATAAGTATCAGATTACAACTTACAAACCGTTTAAGAATGGCGATAAGTTTGTTTTTAGAACTAACTCGGCGGTGATTGACAACAATCTGGCAAAGAATCAACTGGAAAAAATTGACGTGGTGCCCAATCCTTACGTAGGAGCAGCATCCTGGGAGAAGCGGAATCTGAACTCAACAGGACGCGGAGAAAGAAAGATAGACTTTGTGAAGCTGCCTGCTGAATGTACCATAAGAATATATACTATTACGGGTCAGCTTATTAAGACACTGTATAAAAGTTCGGGTATGGGTGACGGAAGCATCTCCTGGAATCTGGTAACAGATGACGGTATGGACGCGGCGTACGGAATTTACGTCTTTCATGTTGAAGCACCGAACGTAGGGGAACATGTCGGTAAATTTGCACTGATTAAATAAGAGGAATGATGAACATGAAAAAGATTATTTATATACTTGCTCTTATTTATTTTGTATCTGTTCCGCTTATGGCACAGACTTTTAAGTCTGATGTTTCTAAACGCGGAACAACTGCTGCCCCGTTCCTTTCAGTAGGACAGGGCGCCCGCTCAATTGGCATGGGAAGTGCTTTTGCCGGAACAGCTAATGACGTAAGTTCAATATACTGGAATCCTGCAGGGCTGACCAAAGCACAGGGCTTTCAGATGATGTTTGATCATACGATGTGGATAGCTAATGTACGCTACAACTTTCTGGCTGCAAGTTTTAACATGCAGGATATGGGTACAATCGGTCTGAGTATTATCAGTTCTGATGTCGGTGATATGCGCGTTACAACGGTGGAAAGCCCTGACGGAACCGGTGAAACATTCACCTCAACTGATCTGGCGATAAGTCTTGCTTATGCTATGCAGTTAACTGATAATTTCTCTATCGGGTTTAATCCGAAGTATATTTATCAGGGTATCTGGAAGATGAATGCCTCTGCATTTGCGCTTGATATGGGTGTGCAGTATGTTACTCCGTTTGACAATGCAATACTGGCGATGTCTATATCAAACTTCGGAACAAAAGTTCAGCTACTCGGAAACTCGAACTTAGTTCTGTATGATCTGGACCCCTACAACACCGGTGACAATGGAAAGCTGCCCGCGTATCTTGAAACAAATCAGTGGTCATTGCCGCTGAACTTCAGAGTGGGCGTCAGCTATGATCCGATCAGAAGCGAAATGCACAAACTAACCGTTGCCGTTGATGCTCAGCATCCGAGTGATGACTATGAAAGTCTGAACCTCGGCGCAGAATATGCCTTTAACAACTTTGTGTTTATCAGGGGCGGTTTTAAGTCAATGTTCCAGCAGGACTCCGAAGAGTCTTTTGCACTGGGCTTTGGCATCAGGCAGGCACTGATGAATAACGTTTCGGTGATATTTGACTACGGATATCAGAACTTTGGGCGTTTTTCTGAAATTCAGAAATTTTCATTATCAGTTTCGTTCTAGATGTGGCTATGAGCGGTTCCGGAGAGAGTTACATCACTCCGGAACCGTTCTGATTTTTGACAACATTCAGGATCGTATGTATAAGTTCAGAATATATATATTAGTTGCAACCCTTGTCCTAAGCGCAGGGTCACTTAATGCCAAAGACTTTAAGGGAGCAGAACTGCGCACAAAGCAGTCCTTTCTTTATGGTCGGTTTGAAGTGAATATGAAATCAGCCGGAAGAGAAGGGATGCTCTCTTCATTTTTTACATACAATGACAATTCAACCGGTCCTGATACCTGGAATGAAATTGATCTTGAGATTCTGGGCAGATATAATGACAACGTGCAGTTTAACACTATTACCCCTGGACAAGCAAATCACGTGCGCAGTCATCCTGTGAACTATTCACCGCATCAGGAGTATCACACCTACGCTTTTGAGTGGACTCCATCCTATGTAGCATGGTTCATTGACGGGATTGAAGTTTACCGTCAGACGGCAGCCCACATTCAGACGCTGAATAAAGCACAGAAGATAATGATGAATATCTGGAATCCATCCTTCTCTAACTGGGTAGGGCAGTGGAGCCCGGATGTTCTTCCCGCGTTTGCATATTATGACTGGGTGAAGTATTATACATATACACCTGGCACAGGGAACTACGGTTCGGACAATAACTTTAGTTTTTCATGGGGAGATGAGTTTGATTACTTTAATACTTCCCGCTGGGAAAAAGGAACGCATACCTGGTTCGGAAACGGCTGCGATTTTGTAGTTGAAAACGCTGTCTTCCGTGAATCTAAGATGATACTTTGCCTGACCGACCAGTTTAATCTTGGATATACGGATGTAACCGCGCCTAAGTTTATTGCGGCAAAGGTTCAGAACAATAAGGTAATAGCCAGTTTTACTGAAGATCTTGATCCCGTGAGCGCTCAAACCACAGCCAATTTTATTATTGTAGGGGCAACGGTTGAAAGTGCGGTGCTTAGGGCAGACAAAAAAAATGTTGAATTAACAGTTTCGGGGTGGGATTTTGTTTCACCAAAGAATCTGTTGGTTTTTAACGTAAAAGATTTATTTAACAACGCAGCAGCAGCTCGGGCTATAACTATATCACTGCAGACTCAGTTTATCTTTCCTATAAAAATAAACGCGGCAGGACCTGCGGTATTGGGTTACCTTGCCGACACCGAGTGGAATTTAACAGGTGATTACGGCTTTTATGAAGGGGGAGTCACAACCTATGCTTCTTCTTTGCAGATTAACAACACCGAAGAAGATGAAATTTTCCGCTCTGAGAGATACGGGGCAATGGGATATAAAGTGCGCCTGCCAAACGGTACCTATCGTGTTAAGATGATGTTCGCGGAGAACTATCTGACGGAAGCAGGGAAAAGGATTTTTGATATTTATCTCGAACAGAATCGTGTACTTCAGAATCTGGATATATATGCATCGGTCGGGGTGAATACTGCTCTGGTACACACCTTTGAAGGAGTAGCAGTTCAGGACGGAGTGCTGGATATCTATTTCGGAGCGCAGGTTGATATGCCGCTTATAAACGGTATTATCATTGAACAGGATCCGAACAGCATAGAAGAAGGGAGTCTGAACAGCCCGGGCAACTTCCGGCTGAATCAGAATTATCCGAATCCCTTTAACGGTCAGACTACAATTACTTTTTCGGTGCATACGCCGGGGGAGTATCAGTTCCAGGTATATAACACTCTTGGTGAAAACCTTTACCAAAAGAACTTCGGGTTTCTTGAAGCGGGGAGTTACGGCCATCTGTTCAGCACGGCAGATCTGGGCGCAAGTTCTTCTGCAAGCGGAGTATATTTCTACGGTCTTTCATCCGCCGGGATACGCGATGTTAAGAAACTTATAGTGCTTAATTAATAGTAATTTTTATTGTATCATATTCATATTCTAAAGCGGCAAATTATCATGAATACATTCAGGAACATAACATTAACTGTAATATCGGCACTGCTAATGAGTGTCTGCGGTTACTCACAGCAGCTTACCAAAGAGCAGGAAGCAAAACTGAACGATTTGATTTCGAAAATGACTCTGGAAGAAAAAGCCGGGCAGATGACCCAGATAACAATCCAGACAATTTCAAAAACACAGGGCACCAAAGACCAGAAGCACGTTCTTGACGATGCTAAGCTTGAAGAAGCTATTTCCAAATATCATGTTGGGTCAATCCTTAACGTATTTGATGTAGCGCATGATATTGATTACTGGCATGAAATAATCACGAAAATTCAAACTGCGGCTAAAGACAAAACCCGTTTGAAAATTCCTGTTATCTATGGTATTGATGCGATACATGGTGCAACTTATACCAAAGGAGCAACACTTTTTCCGCAGGCACTTGGTCTGGCCTCAACATGGAACACCGCTTTGGCCAAAACCGTTGGTGATGTAACCGCTATTGAAGCAGGAGCATCCGGCATCTATTGGAATTTTAATCCGGTGCTTGACCTCGGCCGACAGCCCCTCTGGCCGCGTCTGTGGGAAACCTACGGCGAAGATGTTTATCTTGCGCAGCAGCTTGGCGGAGCATATATATACGGCTCACAGAATAATCCGCTTGTCGGGCCCGGGAAATTTATGACCTGTCTGAAACACTATGTAGGTTATAGTTTCCCATTGAACGGACTTGACCGCACACCAGCTTATATGTCTGAAAGAACTCTGAGAGAATATTCCCTTCCTCCGTTTGAAGCAGGGATCAAAGCGGGTTCAAAGACGGTGATGGTTAACTCCGGTGAAATAGATGGCATTCCGGGGCACGCAAATCACTTTCTTCTGACTGAAGTACTCAGAGGTGAGCTGAAGTTTGACGGATTTGTGGTATCTGACTGGGAAGATATCAAACGTTTATATACGCGTGACCGGGTTGCTGACTCACCAAAAGAAGCAGTACGTCTTGCAGTGATGGCTGGGGTTGATATGAGCATGGTACCAACGGACTACAGCTTTTATGAGTGCGTAGTTGAACTTGCCAAAGAAGGTAAACTGCCGATGTGGAGAATTGATGAAGCAGTAAAACGGATTCTAGCGGTAAAGATGGGAATGGGTTTGTTTGAAAATGCGTTCCCAAACAAAGAACTTAAAAAGCACTTTGCAACAGAAGAGCATACCAGACAAAATCTTGAAGCTGCAACAGAGTCAATCATCTTATTAAAGAATAAGGACAACACCCTTCCTCTTTCAAAGAAACAGAAAGTTTTCGTTACAGGTCCGACTGCAAATATGCTGTCAGTTCTGAACGGCGGATGGACAATAACCTGGCAGGGAAATGAAGAAGTATTATATCCGCAGGAAAAACATACCATTCTTGAGGCAATACAAACAGAGATTACTAAGACACAAGTTACCTATGCTGAAGGTATTTCCTTTGATAAAGAAGGGAAGATTGACGATGCAGTGAAACTTGCAAAATCATCTGATGTGGTTATTCTTTGCCTCGGAGAGCCCGCTTATTGCGAAACACCCGGCAATATATATGACCTTACGCTGCCGGATGCTCAGATAAATTACGCCAAGAAACTAAAAGCAGCAGGAAAGAAATTAGTAGTGGTACTGGTTCAGGGCAGACCCCGCGTAATGAATGAAATAGCCGAGATAGCTGATGCAATCATGGTTGGATTCCTCCCCGGTATGGAAGGTGGCAGAGCGATTGCAGACCTGCTCTTTGGTGACGAAAACCCAAGCGGAAAACTTCCTGTGACCTACCCGAAATATCCGAACGGTATTACACTTTACGACTACAAGCCGATTGAAAGTGCTGACCAGAACGGCTATAAACCGCAGTATGAGTTTGGATTTGGTCTCAGTTACACAACATATACCTACTCAAATCTAAAGCTCAGTAGTTATGAGATTTCGGAGAACGGTTCTCTTACTGTGACTGTTGATATTAAAAACACCGGCAGCAGAAAAGGAAAAGAAATAGTTCAGCTTTACCTGACTGACCTCTTTGGCAGCGTGAGCCGTCCGAATAAACAGATTAAAGGTTTTGATAAAGTTGAACTGGCTCCAGGCGAAACAAAGACGGTATCGTTCACTATTACCAAAGATCACCTTTCGTTCATCGGACTTGAGAACAAAAGAATTACTGAACCGGGCAAGTTTAAGGTAAAGGTTGCCGGACTTGAGTCAGAGTTCATTCTAAAATAGTAAGTGCTGATATCCGGTTAGATTATATGTTCGCATTTTTCTCAATAACAGGGCGGTGTGCACTCCTCATATTACTGATGCATGCTGCACTTATAGGGCAGCATCTGCTCAAAGTTAACGGTCAGAAGATAGTTAACACGAGTGGGTCTGAGGTATATCTTAAAGGCATAGGGCTTGGGGGCTGGATGCTTCAGGAAGGATATATGCTTCACACAGGTTCCTTCGCTTCAGCCCAATGGCAGATTAAAGCAAAGATTACCGACTTGATAGGGGCAGAAAAAACCGCGATATTTTATGATACCTGGCTGAAGAATCACGTCACCAAAGCTGATATAGATTCACTGAAGAGCTGGGGATTTAACTCGGTTCGGCTTCCGTTCCATTTTAATTTGTTTGCAACAAACACAAACCCGCCTCAATTTCTGACAAAAGGATTTGAGATGACCGACTCACTGCTCGCCTGGTGCGAGGCAAATCAGATATATCTGATACTTGATATGCACGCAGCCCCGGGCGGTCAGAGTGATGAGCCGATTAGTGATTATAACTCTGCTTTTCCCTCTCTCTGGCAGAGTGAACAGAATAAAACCCTCACCGTGGCAATCTGGCGTAAGATAGCAGAGCATTATAAGGACAAACAGTGGATAGGCGGTTATGATCTTCTTAATGAACCGAAGTGGGATCTGGGCAGCACAAACCAACCGCTACGGGACTTATATATACGCATTACCGATACCATCCGTGCGGTTGATACCAATCATATCATTTATATAGAAGGGAACTGGTTTGCAACCGATTTTAACGGACTTGCGCCCGCGTGGGATGCAAATATGGTGTACAGTTTTCATAAATACTGGAACACAAACAACCAGGGTTCTATTCAGTATCTTCTTGATTTAAGAAGCAACACAAACCGTCCTTTGTGGCTGGGTGAGACCGGAGAGAATTCGAACCAGTGGCTGACCGATATGGCTGAACTGATGAAAACCCATAATATCGGGTGGGCTGTCTGGCCGCATAAAAAAATTAAATCAGTAGCCGGACCGCTTCAGGCAATACTTTCTCCGCTTTATCAGACATTGCTGAACTATTGGGGCGGGTCTGGTTCACGTCCGTCAGAATCGTATGCTTATAATGCTTTGATGACACAGGTCAATAATCTGAAGATTGAAAACTGCACCTATAACAAAGATTACGTTCATGCCCTGCTCGGTCAGCCCTTTAGCAGTCAAACCACAGCATTTGCTCGGAATCTTATTCCGGGAAATATTTTTTCAGTGAATTATGATATGGGGAAACATAACACAGCATACTATGATACTGACTTCCAAAACACTGGCGGCGGGAGTTATAACAACGGATTCCTCTACCGCAATGACGGAGTGGATATTGAACTCTGTTCAGATTTTTCTTCAAACGGGTATAACGTTGGATGGATAAATAATAACGAGTGGCTTAGTTACACCGTTGAGGTAACAACAAGCGGAACGTATAACATAGATTTGAATGTGGCGGCTCAGTCAGCCGGTGGAAGTATATTCCTTTTGATGAACGGTACACCGCTCGGCGGATTTGTGGCTGTACCGGCATCAGGTGGATGGCAAAATTGGCAGACGGTTCAGCTTTCAAACGTGCAGCTAAGCGCAGGAACCCACAAACTGACGGTGAGATTTTATAACGGAAACTTTAACTTCAGTAACCTTGACTTTATACTTGTTTCGACTGATATAGCGGAAGAGAAAATAAATCTGGGTGAATATTTTTTAGAACAGAATTATCCAAATCCGTTTAATCCGGTGACAAAGATTAAGTATCAGCTTCCTGAGGAAGCCGCCGTTAGAGTTGATATATATAATGCGCTTGGGTCATTAGTTAAGACGGTAACCAACGAACAACAGAATGCGGGAT
>JADLAF010000221.1 GCA_020848375.1 Ignavibacteriaceae bacterium | reverse complement strand
TCAACTTTAACTTCGCGCTCCATGCCCCCGCTTACTTTAACCTCAAGCACTCCGTCAACCTTCTCAAATTCATCCTTCAGGTCTTCAGCAATGTCTTTCAGTTTTACCAGGCCGATTGGACCCGATATATCAATCACCAGAATCGGGAACTCAGAAAAATTAATTTCGACCACCTCAGGATCTTCAGCATCAGGCGGAAGTTTGGGTTTTGCTTTGTCAACTTTTTCCCGTACTTTTCTCAGAGCTTCATCAATGTCGTATCCGCTCTGAAATTCAACTCTGACGAGTGAATATCCTTCAAATGAGGAGGACTCTATTGATTTTACTTCGCTGATTGCATTTATCTCTTTTTCAATCGGCTGTGAAATTAAGGTTTCAATATCCTCCGGAGAAACCCCCGGATAAGGAGTAGAAACAATAACCAGCGGAATCGAAATATCTGGCGCTGATTCTCTCGGTAGCCCTACATAAGCAGAGATTCCGAGGACAATGATAATGAACGACAGGATAGCAACGCTCGTCCTGTTGTCAATTGAAATATCTG
This sequence comes from Ignavibacteriaceae bacterium, assembly GCA_020848375.1. Taxonomy (GTDB): domain Bacteria; phylum Bacteroidota; class Ignavibacteria; order Ignavibacteriales; family Ignavibacteriaceae; genus H2-BAC3. The sequence goes on along the minus strand of JADLAF010000221.1, from coordinate 75,792 downwards.
TAAGTTTCATAAAAGTTTTATCCGCCTGCTCAGTTCATTACTTTTACTTTTTCACCTGACACGATATTCTGATAACCAACAGTTATTACATTGTCAGTATCAGTAAGACCGCTTTTAATGGCTGCTTTATTGTCAACTCTGCCTAAGAGTTCAACAACTCTCTGTTCTGCTTTGCCGTTTACTTCAACATAGACAACATAACCTGCATCAGTCTTTAACATGATATTTTCAGGTATTGTAATGGTTTTGATAAATGTGCCCTGCTCAATGAAAACCTCAGCATTCAATTCAGGTTTAAGCAGATTATTCGGATTAGAAAGTTCAATCTCTACATTAAAAGTTCTGTTAGAAGTGTTAATTGTACGTCCTACAAAACTGACACGTGAGGTAAACTCCTTGTTATCAATATCTTTGAACCGTACTTTTACTTTATCTCCGTGCTTAATTTTATTGATGTAGTTTTCAGGAACACCTACAGAAATTTTCACTTCTGAGGTGGAGACCAGTACTACCAGACTTTGACCGGGAGCAACTACTTCACCAATTTCCCCAAATTTGTTTTCAATAAAGCCGGTGAACGGTGCTCTTACAAAGGTTTTTTCAAAACGGGCTTTAATAAGTTCGTACTGCGCTTTTGCAGCATCACGCTGATACTTTGCCTGCAGATAAGCAAGCTCACTGCTGGCATTTTCTTTATATACTCTTTCCTGCTTTACAAAATTTACCTCAGCAAGATCATACTGAGCTTTGGATGCATCCATATTGCTCTTAAGCAGCATGTTATCAACTTCAGCGATTATGTCGCCCTGCTGAACATAGTCACCCTTTGTTTTATTAAAACGGACAATTTTGCCCCCTTCTTCTGCCGATATATTCGCGGTTTTGGAAGCTTTAACCACTCCAAGAACGGTAATATTATCCGTAAAATCCTGATAAGCAAACTGCTGGGTTTTGACCAGAGCAAATTTTTCTTTGGATTTTTCTTCATCCGGATTTGCTTTTGAGTCGCCGCAGCCGGCTGCAGCTACCGATGCTATCACGATGAGCGCAAGCATATATAATTTGATTGAGTTCTTCATTGTTATTTCCTTTAAAAACTTATTCTTTTGCTATTAACTGTTCTAATTTTGCATTAGATATATAGAAATCATAAAGCGCAGTAAGATAATTCACCTTTGAACGGGTGAGTGAAACCATTGCGTCAAGAACTTCGAGTTGTGTGCTTAGTCCGCTGCTAAATCTCTTCTGAGCAATTGAGTATGCAAGCTCTGCCTGATTAATGGTAGCACTGTAAGCACTAATTTTCTGCTTGTCCTTTTCAATAGTGCCAAGCAGGTCAAGCAGTTGATTACCTAACTGCTTTTTTGTTTTTTCGTAAGTTTCAATTGCAATCTGATGATCAAGTTTTGCCTGCTCAACTACCGCTGATGTCTGGAAACCTTTGAAAATCGGGATGCGAAGATTGATGCCGATGTAGGAAGATTCATTAAATCTCCAGTCCTGAAAAGAGCGGTCACTGTTTTCCTGTGCCTCAGTCTGCCAGGAGCCGGTTGCTGAAATAGTTGGGAAATGCTGCGCAAACCTTGCGGTCACAACATCATCTCTCATCCTGGTTTCCAGTTCAAGACCCATCAGGAGCGGATTTGATTTAACAGCCCGCTCAAAATATCCTTCAAATTCTTCCAGAGTCTGTTCTGAATAAACCAGCGAGTCATTTATGCTTATTGACTCCTCAAATGACAAACCGGTGAGCAGCTTAATCAGATTTAAGCTCATACCCAGGGCATGCTCGGCTGACTGCACTTCAGGAATAAGATTCTGAACCTGAACACCCGCTCTTACTAAATCATACTCAGAAATCATTCCCGCCCGATAGAGTGACTGAGTATTCTTCAGATTATCCTCAGCTAAGGCGAGGTTCTGTCTGGTTAGTTCCACAACTTCTTTTGCCAGGAGATGTGAATAATATGCTTCCTTAACTTTTACTTTCAGCTCGTTCTTTGCTGAAAAATAAAATTTACTTGCTATCTCCGAGTATGATTTTGCGATTCGTACTGCAATAAACGCGGCACCGGAAAAGATTGTCTGTTCGACCGTAACACTTGCTGTCATCGTGTGGTCGGTACCGGCCGGAAAAGTGCCGCTGAAAAAAGGTGTTTCAATATTAAACACACCTCTTTTAAGGGCTTTTCTGTAGTTTACTGATCCGCTAATATCCGGATAAACCGCACTTCCCCAGGCCTCATTTACCTTTTCATCAGCAATTTCTGAATTTATTTTTGATATGCGAAGATCGTTGTTGTTTTTATAAGCCAGTTCAATCGCCCGTGAAAGTGAGAGTTCCATGGTATCTCTGGGCGAAACGACTTGTGCGCTGACTGACAAAATCATCAGTCCGAATAAGATCAAGGTTTTCAATTAGGTGCTCCGTTGGAATTACTATATATACCCCTCAGAAAAATCCGCAGTACCCGCACCGGCTGTTCATTCTGATCTCCGTATTGCACAGGACAATGAATCTGTGCAGCAAGGGCAGGATAGATGAAATGGTTGAAGTACATGGTAAGTTCATCGGGGCTGAAATCTGATATTTTACCCTGCTCAACTGCTTTTGTAAAAACAGAATTAATCAGGGAGTACATTTTTCCCATTATTTCCTTCAGACGGCTCCGGTCTATCTGAACATTCTCAGTATCAAGCTGTGCTAGTTCTTTGATCAGAAGTTTGAAACTGTCTTGTCTGGAAAAACAGAATTTGTAAAGCGATGTTGTGTAGGTGGACAGAAATTCTTCAAGATTATCGGAAGACTCCCCGGCTGCTTCCTCAAGGAGGGCTAAATTCCCCTCGAGCATTTCTTCAACGATTGACTTATAAATTTCCTCTTTGTTGGCGAAATAATTATAAATGGTACCTTTGCCAAACTCTGCACTTTCAGAAATTTCGTCAATTGTGGTCTTGGCAAAGCCCTTCCTTGAAAAATGGAAGGCGGACGCTGTCAGAATTTCGTTTCTCCTGAAGATGCGTTCTTTTTCTTTTCTACTTAAATGTTCATCCATAAAATAATGACCTTTTAGTCAGTTGCAAAACTAATAATTCGTTATTAGAACAAAAAGTCAAATTGTGGCTAAGTGTTCATATTTAGGATAAACGGTTCATTTGACTGATAAGTTCCGCAAACAGAGAAGAAATTTTAAGAGCTTTTCTGAGGTGAGTGAAAAAATTTGGGGTAAAAACAGATTTTGATTGGTTTGAGGTGACATTTTTAGGCAAAACCACAACTATTCTCTGCTTATTGACAGCGTTGCGCGAAATACAGTGCTTTTAGTCAGCTAAAAGGGGTTACATATATGCACTTAATCTTTGGCTGACATATTCATATTGCCTGCGCAGTTCCGGGGTGCGTAGTCTATTGACTACTTTTTCTGATAAAAGATTGTTGATTTTTTCAAGCCCAAGTAAGTCAATGATGGTGTACCAGGAATAAGACTCAAGCGGCTTTATAAAAAGGGTTTCCTCAGTATAATGGCCGGCATTTTCCCGCTTCCCTTCAAAAACCTCTTCAACTTCTTCAGGAGGTATATTATAATCCCACATAATTTGCCTGAATAATTGCTTTTTTCCCTGGATTTGCAAACTCAACTCGATTATTTTAATAAATATAACAAGAACCTAAATTGGGGTAATCTGATAGTTGACTGGAGTAGGCGTATTTTTTGGTGGAAAACCCGTTTTTCATCAATCCATTTGACATAAAACCAAAGATACATTTTGCATCCTATTACAAGCGCTTTCTCATCTCTTTATAATTCCCATTATCACTTTTACAACCTCCTCTGATTCCTTATCTTCAAGGATGTTGTGCCCGCTTTCTCTGAAGTAATGGCAGACCGGTTTCAGAGATTTTGACTCAAGGAAATGCCTTGCCGCGCCCTCTTCAATTGTGGAATCTTTACTCCCGAAGAAAACATTTAGGGAATCAATCTTAAACTCACTTTTTATCAAAATTCCGGAGAGTTTCCATAATGCTGCTATTGCCTGGACCGGAACGGTATGATAGACCAGCCGCCTGCCAGACTCTTCCGGTAGTGACTTCACCACTACAGGTCTGAACAATCTAAAAATTTGATACATAACAGGCATATTCAGGATATTAACATATTTCTGATGTTTCTTCTTGGGCATCAGATAAGGCGCCGTCACCAACACTTTCCTGATATCAGCGGCCGTAGTGAGCAGGAGTGCTATCATCGAGCCCATCGAATGAGCGACTACATCCACCTCCTCACAGACTGCTGAAAGCTGGCGGTAGGCGTTTATTGCATCGTTTAACCAGTCTTCCGGTTCAACATCTTTGAGCCGGAGTGGGGTCTTAAGCCCAAAACCGGTCAGGCGGGGGGAAAGATAGGGTATTCCCTCTTTTTGAAGCGCCTGCTTTAATGCACGAAACTCATCAGGGGAAGCACTGAAGCCATGAATAAGGAGGACTCCTTGGGTGAACTTTTTTTCAGGAACGTAAAACTCGGTAGCCGATTCCACAAACTGATGAGTCCGCCAATCCCTCTGAAACGCCCTTAGATATTTTTCCGATTGCTTATATAAGTAACCCGCCCTCAGATGGATAATCACCAGAAGTGTGATCAGGACAAGAATTATAATGATTTCAGCAGATAGTAAACTAATAAAAATGCTCCGTGATTAAAGCCGAAAGATGGGGAAAAGACCTGAGAAATAAAAGGATACAGAAACTATCGAATTGCCAGCTTCGGGGAATCGCCCCGCTCACCGCTCACGTGATAACCAAGTGAGCCAAGTGTCAGATCAAGCGAAGTGAGGCACCGCCTGGCTTCTTCATTCAGACAAATTTTGTTATCGTAAATAAGATATTCTGTTTTATATTGAAGCGGTGTAAACGATGGCATGATAACATTCGCGCCGGCTTTCAACCCCGCTTCCCTGCCATCTGGCAGAAGTGTTGCCAGTGCGGTAGTTGCCGGCATGTGGACGTCTCGGAGGTAAATTCTTGCCGCGGCAATTACCCTTAACGTGAGATCCGCATCAGCCGGCTGAACTTTTGAGAATGGAGTGTTACCTGAGGGCATGAAAGGGGAAATGGATATCATATCTGCTTCAAGTGCCTCACAAAGAAGTATATCATTAACGATATCATCAGTCGTCTGCCCCGGAACACCAATGATATTACCCGTTCCGGTCTGATACCCGGCTGATTTGAGATAGTGCAAATGATCAAGCCGTTCATCAAGTGATGCACCGGGATGAAGTTTGCGGTAAAGGATTTTATTGGCGGTTTCGTGTTTCAGTAAATAACGGTCAGCCCCGGCCTTTAGCCACAGGTCATAATCAGCAAAATTCCGCTCTCCCAGACTTAATGTTACTGCAATATCACCAAGCTCTTTTATTGCACAAATCGAATCCTCAATTAACTCAGCAGAAATCAGAGGGCTCTCACCTGACTGCATTACAACAGTTTTGATTCCGTACTCTGCTACTAATTTAGCAGCATCAGTAATTTCTTCCCGGCTCATAATATATCTGCTGAGATTTTCATTTGAGTGCCGTAAACCGCAGTAAAGGCAGTTACAGGAGCACTGATTCGAAATCTCAATCAAACCGCGAAGATACACAACATCTCCACAGTGCTGCTTTCTTACCTGACGGGCGGTTTCAAATAAATCCGCTGACGGAACTGATGAGTCATCATCAATCCAACTTCTTATATCGTCCGCGCTGTAATCCTCATTCTTCATGATATATACACTTTAGAAAAACACATCTTTTTCCCCCGCATCCACACGTTCGATCATGCGGCGGACTTTGTTCTGCAGCGGCTTAGATGATTTTTCGATAGTTTCCTCAATCATTTTTAGCCCAATTTCACAGCTTTCGTCAGTTCCATATTCATTCAGATATTCTTTGAATGTTGCAAGAGCATTTGGCACGCAAATCTTTCCGATATTACCGCTTTTAGCAAGTTCCATAAAGCGGTCACCGGTTCTTTCACTGCGGTAGCATGCGGTGCAGAAGCTTGGCATATATCCAAGACTGCAAATATCTGCTACAACTTCATCCAATGATCTGTGATCACCAAGCTGAAACTGTTCGGAGTCAACATCCCCTTCTGACTCTCCTGAATCTTTATAACTTCCGGGTGAAGTTCTGCTGCCGGCGCTTATTTGTGATATTCCGACACTGAATAAATCTCTTCTCAGTTCAGCCCGTTCACGGGTTGAGAGTATCATTCCTGTGTAGGGAACAGCAAGCCGTATTACTGCAATCAATTTCTTAAAGCTGAGATCATCAACTGCATGAGGGGGCTGCAGAGCAGCAGGAGCATTAAGCGCGGGTTCAAGGCGTGGTATTGAAATAGTGTGAGGCCCGATTCCGTACTTGGTATCAAGTTCAAATGCGTGTGATAACAGCGAAAGTGTTTCAAAACGAAAGTCAGTAAGTCCGAAGAGTGCCCCGATGCCGACATCATCAATACCGGCCATTATAGCTCTATCAGGTGCGTAGAGACGCCATGCAAAATCGCGCTTCGGTCCTGAAAGATGCATTTTCATGTAAGTGTCAAAATGATAGGTCTCCTGAAAAATCTGATAGGTACCTATTCCAAAACTTTTTAGTATCCTAAACTCTTCAGTAGAAAGCGGTGCGATATTGATATTTACCCGGCGAATGTTGTTTCCGTTCTGATCAACCGCATAAACTTGTTCAATTGCTTTTCCAACAAAATCAAGGGAAGCAAGTTTTGGATGTTCGCCGCAAACTAAAAGCAGCCGCTTGTGTCCCTGGGCTACAAGTATTTCAGTCTCGTTTCTGATTTCCTCAAGAGAAAGCGACCTTCTGACAAGGTCCTTATTTCCTGTCCTGAAGGCGCAATAGAGGCAGTTATTTACGCAGGCATTTGTAAGATAAAGGGGTGCAAACATCACTAATCTGTTGCCGTAGATTCTCTCTTTTACTTCTTTAGCTTCCGTGAAAAGCCGGTCATAAAGTTCCGGAGAATTGATATTAAGGAGTGCGGCTGCCTCGCGGAGTGTTATTCCTTTGGCATCTTTTGCTTTATCCAGGATTTCTGACTGCAGAGCGGGACTGTGGAGTGCTGAATCTCCTATGAGACTGTTGATTAGTCTTTCATTGATGAATTCCATGATGTAGCCCTTTAAACTGTTTTTATTGAGTTGAGCAACTTATATGCCATATTTTTCCCCTTAATTACAGTTTTACAGCCCATGTGCATTTCAGAATATGAGAATCTCATCCGGTCTTCACAAATATGAGATAGAAACCATTTCCAAAAATGAGAACCAACGCATTTTTAAGCTCCTCTTTTGGTATGCTTATTGCCCTGAAATAACGAAAAGTGATACTCTAATGCAAAATTACAGCGTCCTCAAATATAAAGATCAGCTCACGGGAGAGCAGACCCGGCTGGCAGTAACTAATTTCATCCGCTCAGGTGAACAGATTCATCCGGAAATGCTAAGGAACTTCCTCCTTCAGAAAAAGGCCTCTCTGGAGGTTAATCACCGACTTGGGTTTATTTCAGAAGAAGATTTTCAGGTTATACATCTTGCTATAAGGGAACTGCTCTCTCTTTTTATTACGGATCACAACCACTCACACCAGGTGATCTGCGAAATCTTTCCGGTGGACGCACTTCAGGGCGGAGCAGGAACTTCACTTAACCAAAACATGAATGAGGTCATTGCAAACCTTTCCAATTTTATCATTTATGAAAATTCAGGAGCACTAGGGCATATTCATCCGCTCGATCATATAAACCTTCATCAGTCAACCAATGATACCTTCCCAAGTGCATTCAGAGCCGCGGCATTGACTCTTTTTAAAAAATTACAAACATCTTTTGCCGGTCTGCAAAACTCTTTGCAGGATAAAGAGCAGGAGTTTAGCGGGATCAGGAAATTAGGCAGAACACAACTTCAGGATGCCGTACCAGTCACGCTCGGACTTGAGTTTGGCGCTTATGCACAGGCGATAGGAAGAGACCGCTGGAGATTTTACAACGCCGAAGAGCGGCTCAAATCTATAAACTTAGGGGGTACAATGGTTGGAACCGGAGCAGGGGCACCGTTAAAATACCGTCAGTTTATAACTATTGAATTTGCCACACTCACCGGGCTTCCCCTCTCAAAAGCTGAAGATACTTTTGAAGCCACTCAGAATCTGGACGGCATAATTGAATCTCATGCAATAATAAAAACCGCCGCATGTAATCTTAAAAAAATTGCGAATGATCTTCGACTCCTTTCCTCAGGTCCGAATGGCGGATTAGGAGAAATCCGTCTGCCAGAGAGACAGGCAGGGTCAACTATAATGCCGGGTAAGGTAAATCCGGTTATACCTGAACATATCATCCAGATAGCAGAATCAGTAAAGGCACATGATCAGATGATATCCAATCTTGCGTCTGAAGGAAATCTGGAATTAAACCAATACTATCCTGCAATTGCACATTATTTTCTGAAATCGCAGACATGGCTCGCCAGTGCAGCAGATATATTCTCTCAGAATTGCATTAAGGATATAAAGCCGGATCAGCAGAAGTGCTCGGAACTGCTTAAGGCCTCTTATGCTGATGCAGTTTCATTCATAAAGGATTTTGGATATGAACGCGTAACAAAAGTTGTTAAAGAATGTCTGCTAAGCGGACGGTCATTTAAGGAAGTTTTTATTAACGACACAGGTATTTCTGAAGAAGCGTTTCAGATATATCTATCAGATAAAGGATAAAAAGAGATGCAAACGGTTGCACTTTCTGAAAGGAAAGTAATAGTTTTCGCCGGATTACGCAATGCCGGAAAATCATCACTTATGAATGCTGTAGCTGATCAGGAGGTAAGTATCGTAAGCCCTGTAGCAGGCACAACTACTGACCCGGTAAGAAAAGCAATGGAAATGGTTCCATACGGTCCCGTGATACTTACCGATACGGCAGGGCTGGATGACGAGGGAGCAGTTGGCCGGCTGAGAGTTTCATCAGCACAGAAAATTTTATTACAGGCGGATCTGATTGTATATATCATTGACGGCTCAACAGGATATTCCAAATCAGATTATGCTAATATTGAAATTATTAAACAAAGCACTACTCCGTGCATCGGTATTCTTAATAAAGCAGACTTACCACTGGAGCCGGGGAGCAATAAGCCGTTCATTGATCATCAGATAAGCTATATGTCATTCAACAATCTTAACGGTGACAAAAACGCACTCGTGCATTTCATCGGGACAAATCTTCCTGCCGAGTCAGCCGATACTCTTCTTGGTGGAATGTTAAAACGTGGCGATATTGTCATTATGGTGGTACCCATTGACCTTGGTGCACCGAAAGGGCGGTTGATTAAACCGCAGGTATATGCAATCAGAGAATCTTTAGACAGCGATGCGGTTGTAATAGTCTGCAAGGACAAAGAACTCCGCTCAGCCATCAGCCGCCTTAATGAACCGCCCAAACTTATTATTACGGACTCGCAGGCAGTAATGCGGGTGCTGCCAGATGTGCCCAAAGGAACGCAGTTAACCACCTTTTCTATTTTGAGTGCACGCTTTAAGGGAGATTTGGCAGTAATGGTAGAAGGGTTAAAAGCGATTTCTGAACTTAAAGATCGAGATAAAATATTGATTGCTGAGGCCTGCACACACCATGAAGGGGCTGATGATATAGGCAGAGTAAAGATACCACGCTGGCTGACCAATTTCACAAAAAAGGATCTGCAATTTGAATTCAGCCGCGGAAATGACTTCCCCGATGATGTCGGACAATATAAACTTATCGTTCACTGTGGCGCATGTATGCTCACACAGAAATCTATGCACAACAGAATAAGAATCACAGCACTGACCGGAACACCTCTGGTAAATTACGGAGTACTCATCTCCTATCTGCAGGGTGCAATGCCAACGGTCATAGAACCCTTTCCGGAAGCAATACTTGCCTGGAATGAACTTCCGGCGGCGGCCGCATATTAACTGAGAATAGGAAATTGAGAATTCCGATCCTAAAATATATGTTGAGTTGAGTTTACCATACAAACGTTACAGAGTCAAATGCTTACACCCTGCGGTGTGAGTCTTTAAATTAATTTCTAATGTAAGGACAACAGGAAGTTGTCACAAACTCTATTTTACTCCCTCGCGGCAGAATACCAACAACATTTTTTCTGTCATTTCCTTTTGCTCTTCTGCTCGGAAACGCTAAGATCTGCTTCAAGGACAGAATCACCGGCACTAATGCTTACAACATACTGTCCGGGTAATAAATAGTACTTATCGTTCTCTTTCCTCTCCGACCTGGGTGATTTTTCAGAAACCTTCGCATTAAGAACTTCACTTCCCTCCTTAGTTACTTCAAGCGAATAACGGTAATAGTTTAGTCCACGGCCTGCCTTAACCATTGTTTGGTAGAGAATTTCATCTTCAAGTGTTGCTATTGCTAAGGTCACCTCTCCTGCTTCTTTAACATAAAATGGAATCTCTAACCCCGGAGTTCTGAATTCTCCCCATGCGTAGGTTTTATTCCCCCAATTTTTGTCAAAACGGAGACTGAATTCGTTTTTGAAAAGATGAAGCTGCTTATCAAGAAGTGTATCAGTCAACTGCTGAATTTCATCTATACTTATTTTATAAAGCGACCTTCCGTGTGTCGCTGCGATCAGGTCTTTCTCCCGCTCTTGAATGACCAGAGCGTGAACCGGGGCAGCAGGCAGTGATTTGCCGAAAGGGTAAAATGATGCACCATTGTCAAGCGATATATACAGCGAATGCCCAGTTCCAACGTAGAGGATATTTATATTAACAGGGTCCTCAACAACTGCGTTAATCGCCTCCGCAGGCAAATTGGCACCGAGGCGGGTCCAACTGACGCCAAAATCATCAGACTTATAGAGATGCGGTTCAAAATTGTCCCACCTGTAGCCATTAAGTGCCGCATAAACCCTGGACTCACTGTGGCGTGAGGCGATAAGCGAAGAAACCCAATAGTTTTTTGGCAATTTTTCACCAATTCGCTTCCACGTAACTCCACCGTCTTTTGTATAATGCAGAAGACCATCATCGCTCCCGGTGTAAATTGTTCCGAAGGCAAATCGCGACTCATCAAAAGCAGTAATTGTTGAAAACGGCACATCCCCTTTTCTGCCCCCTGTTGTCAGATCACCTGAGATCGCTGTCCAGTTTTCACCTTTGTCCATTGAACGAAAGAGCTTTTCACCCCCGATGTAGATAATATCAGGGTTGTGGTAGGAAATCCGAACCGGAGTTTTCCAGTTAAACCGGTAAGGACGGTCACCCAGTTTATGAACCGGTGATATATATTTATCTTCCCTCGAAACACGGTTTATCCGGTAATAATTGCCGAACTGAAATCCGGTATATACGGTTACATTGTCCCGTGGGTCAATCTGAATTTCCATTCCGTCTCCTCCGAGGAGTTCAGTATAAGGGTAATGACCATCCTGGTGCCAGCCCACATTAGCTTTATAGGTTGATGGACCGTACCAGACACCGTTATCCTGCAGACCGCCATAAACATTATAAGGTTCATCATTATCAACCGCGACTGTATAAAACTGTCCTACCGCCGGAGTGTTGCACTTAGTCCAGTTTTTCCCTCCGTCATAGGAGATGTTCAATCCGCCGTCATTTCCGTTGATAAGATGGTCCGGATTTGCCGGATTGATCCATAAGATATGATGATCAACATGCGCGTTTTCTTTTTGTACCGAGACAAAAGTTTTTCCGCCGTCTGTTGATTTAATTAAGGGAACACCGAGTACGTAAACAATATCCGGATTTGAAGGAGCAGCATTCACCTCTCCGAAATAATAACCGTAGGAGTAAACCAGGTCTTCAATAGGTTTATCATGTGTTTTCGTCCAGGTTGTACCTTCGTCCCTGCTCATATATATTTCGGCACCTTTAACCGGTGTGTCAAAAAGCTGACTGTTTCCGTCTTCAATAAAGTTAACAAGGTGAATAGGTTTCAGCTTCCCGTCTTGTACATCCTTTTTAATCTGAATTGCATTATACTTTTCCGGAAAACTGTAGTAGTCCAGATAAGCGTTTATATCAATATTTGAAAGTGCAATAAATTCATCCGGTTTCATAGCACGGAGTATATCTTTTGTCAGGGTAAGCGGAACAGGTTTTGCCTCGTCTCTGCGTTCCTGATTGTCAACCACTGCATATATACGGCTTTCAGCACCACCGGTCATGCTGAAACCTATTCTGCCGACCCCTTCACCGTCTGGGAACCCACTGTTACCGCCAGATATTTTACTCCATGTTTCTCCGTGGTCGGTGCTTTTATATATACCCGAGGTTTTTCCTGCTTCTTCGAAGTCCCACGCGCGGCGGGTGCGGTACCACAATGCCGCAAAAAGGACTTCCGGCCTCTCCGGATGCTGAATTACATCAATTGCACCGGTATTCTCATCAATGGCCAGAGTCTGTCTCCAGGTAATACCATTATCTGAGGATTTATATATCCCCCGCTCTTTGTTGGGAGAATAGAGATGACCGAGAGCCGCCACAATGAGATTATCCGGATTCTCTCTGTCAATGATTATTCTGCCTATGCGGTGGGTTTCTGCAAGCCCCAGAGTCTGCCAGGTGCGCCCGGTATCTCTGCTCATATAGCTTCCGGTTCCGCTGTAGGAAGAGCGGCTGCTATTCTTCTCCCCGGTACCCGCGTAGATGATATGTTTCTTCCAGTTTACCGCAATATCGCCCATTATAATTGTGGGCTGATCCTCAAACACCGATGTAAAGGTAGTGCCATTATTACTGGTTCTCCAGAGCCCGCCGGAGGCGTATGCAACATAAAACTCAGTGGGGTTAGCCGGGTTAACATCCACATCCACAATCCTTGCGCTCATAATAGTTGGACCAATCGAGACAGCCGGCAGGTTTTTGAACAGGGACTTCTCCTGAAGTTCTCTCCGTTTACTGAAAGATTCTAAACGGGCTTCGGCAGAGGTGACCGCAACAGGGTTTTTAGCGGGCTGAGAAAATATCTGAATGAACGGAATTATTAATAAAGCGATGACTAATTTTTTCATGACCTAAACCGTGTTTGATAATGTCCCAAAATATAAGAAATTTCCGTCAGGAGTCAGGTAAATCTGTTAGTAATTTATCTTGGGAGCACCCCAGACAACCGTTTTTTTCTAAATATAAGACAATCCCGAAACCCGTATTTATTACGCCAGTGTCTCCTCGCACCAACATCTCCGGGCATAAAAATAAGCATCCAGTTTTCACTTGTCTATTTCCCTCATATTCAATAAATATGCAAAGATAATTCAGGACAATATGAAAAAACACTCTCTTGTAGTTCTATTTACCCTTCTGGCAGTTCAATTGCCAGCTCAGGGAGTATTTGAATTCCTTAATCTGGAAATGAGCCCCAGATCAGGCGCGCTTGCGGGAAGTTTTACCGCTGCGAATGATGACCCGGATATAATTTTCTCAAACCCGGCCGGACTTTACGGTATGCAGGGAACTCCGGTTTCTTTCTCGTACCTCAAGCATGTTTTAGATTTTAACTTTGCCTCACTTTCCGGCTCTTACGAATTGAAGGATTTTGGTCGGCTCTCAGCAGGAGTCAAGTACGCAAACTTTGGCAGCTTTACCGAGGCCGATGAGTACGGAAACCAGTTCTCAGAATATGGCGCTGCTGATATTATGCTCGTTACCGGATACGCTAATGAAATTGATAAAAACTTCCACTACGGAGTTAATCTGAAGTTCATTTACAGCGGCATTGCTGACTACACCTCAACCGCACTTGCCGGAGATTTGGGGCTGCAATACCTGATTCCTGAGGAGAACTGGATTTTTGCAGTTGCCTTCAGAAACTTCGGGACGCAGTTAAGTTCATATATCGAAACAAAGGAAAATCTTCCTTTTGAAATGGCTGTCGGGATCTCCAAACGCCTTCAGTATCTGCCTCTCAGATTATTCGTTGATTTCAGGAAGCTGAACGAGGAACAGGACTCGTTTCTTGAGCGGTTTAAGTCATTTACGTTCGGAGGGGAGTTCACGCTGAGTAAAGTTGTTAAACTGCGTATTGGTTTTGATGCGGAAAAGCGCCGCGAGTTGAAGGTTGGTTCTTTTGCAGGACTGGCCGGTTTTAACGTCGGGCTTGGTATTAACATAAAAGAATATCATGTCAGCTACGCTTATTCATCGTTTGGTGAAATAGGCGCTCTGCACCGGTTTGGTGTTTCAACCAATCTTTAATATATATACATTAAAAAGGCGGCAAAACTTTAAGGTTTGCCGCCTTTTTTCGTATAAAGGGAAATATATTTTACGCGAAATGCTGATCGCCCCGTAACATGGTACGGATGTTTCTGAAACTTACTAATTTCTTCTCCTTTTCATCCCATAGGGTCAGCAAAAGACTCCTAAAACTGGACTTAATGGTTATAATATAAGCATTCTGAAAGAATGGATTTTCCTTGTGACACTTTTCCAGCAGGTAGTTTGGGATCTTCGGGCTGAGATGATGAATATGGTGGAAACCGATATTACCGGTAAACCACTGCAGCACCTTGGGTAAATGGAAATAAGAACTTCCTTTTAAGCCGGCCGTTGAAAAATCCCACGAATCATCCTTTGACCAGTATGCATCCTCAAACTGATGCTGCACATAAAAAAGCCAGATGCCTAAGGTGGAAGCGACAAAAGTAACAGGTAGTTGAATAAGTATCAGATTGATATACCCGATAAAATATCCAAGCGTACCGTAAAAAATCAGTATAAAGAAATTAAGCCAGTATATACTTGGATAGGTAGGAGCAAGCGACTTTGAACGCGCAATGGGAAAGCGATAGAGCACTATAAAAAGAAGAGTAGGTACTATTCCGAAAAGCACAATGGGATTACGATAAATGCGGTACTTAAAGCGCTCCCATTTGGATGCTTTCATGTACTCTTCGACCGTCATTGTATAAATATCACCGATACCTCTTTCGTCAAGATTTCCGCTGCCAGCATGGTGAATATTATGGCTCTGCCTCCAGTATTTATAGGGAGTCAAAGTGAAGATGCTGCATACCCTGCCAGCCCAGTCATTAGCTTTTCTGCTCTTAAAAAAGGAACCATGTCCACAGTCATGTTGGAAGATAAATATACGCACAACAAAACCCGCGGTTGGAACCGCCAGAAGAAGTGTAAGCCAGTAACTGATATCGAGACTAAGGTACATCAGAGTCCAAGATACCAGAAACAGAAAAAAAGTAGATGAGTACTGCCAGATACTACTGCTGGTCTTTGCCTTTTGATAATTTGCAACCAATGCGCGCCAGTTAGCAGAGTCAGGGAAAAAATCAGATGCCCTCATTAAGTCCTAAGTAATTTGAGAATGATTTAAAAAAATAGTGATTAAAGAGTAAATTTATATCAGTAAAATTGCCACTTAGTGATAAATACCTTTTCAGCAGCGGCACAGCAAGCTGTACCTTTTTAACAATGCTTTCCTTTTCAACTCATTTCGAGCATCCGCTCAATGGGGATGAGGGCTTTACGGATGATTTCTTCATCCAGAAGAATTTCCGGTTGCTCGTTAAGGAGCGAGAGATAGACTTTCTCCATTGTGTTCAGTGCCATGTGGGGGCACTTATTACAGGGGCACTCCTGCTCTGGTGGAACAGGAATATATCTTTTACCTGGTGCTTGTTTTTCCATCTGATGAATAATGCCCGGCTCCGTGGCAATCAGATATTCTGTGCCTGGGTCTGTTTTTACAAAATTAAGCAGAGCACTGGTTGAGCCAATAAAATCTGCCTCCTTAAGGATACCCACTTCACATTCCGGATGAGCAATGATTTTTGCCCCCTGGAATTCACCTTTGAGCCGCAGCATTTTTTCACGGCTGAATGTCTCGTGAACAATGCAGCTTCCGTCCCAGAGCAGCATATCACGACCGGTCTGCTTCATTACAAACCTTCCGAGGTTCCGGTCGGGTGAGAAGAGTATTTTCTGCTCTTTGGGAATCTGACTCACGATCTTCACCGAATTACTGGAGGTGCAAATAATGTCACTTAACGCTTTAACCCCGGCTGAGCAGTTAATGTAAGTTATTGCCAGATGATCGGGATGCTCCTCCCTGAACTTCTTAAATAGCGGAGGCGGAGTTGCATCAGACAGACTGCATCCGGCGTTAAGATCGGGTATCAGAACCTTCTTGTTCGGGTTAAGGATTTTTGCCGTTTCTGCCATAAAATGAACACCGGCAAAGAGGATGATATCAGCTTCAGTCTCTTTGGCTCTGCGGGAAAGTTCCAAACTGTCACCGATGAAATCGGCTACATCCTGTATTTCACTTTCCTGATAATAATGAGCCAGGATAACAGCGTTCTTTTCTTCTTTTAGCCGCTGTATTTCCTTAATTCTGTTGATATTTTCAACACTTTTTTCATTCATATATTTTCTCACTTCCCGTTAATGAAAAGAGTTTCCCAATAATGGAAAACCCGATCAAAGGGTTTTACTGCAATTCACGCAAATTTTGAACAATCCTGATTGGCACAGGAGTTGCATAACCTTATTTGAAGCAAAGAAAGAAGACTTCTTCATTAGTACCTTCCTTCTATATACACACGACTGCCGTGGTTTGCCCTCTTCCACGGCAGTGTTTATTTTAAACCCACCCCGCAAAATTACTTCAAAAACATCATTTTTACTGACTTCACCCGGCCGTCATAGCTCATTGTTGCATAATATGTACCGCTTGAAAGATTCTCTGCCAGGAAGTTTACTCTGTGACTTCCCTTTTCAGCAAAACCCGAATATAAAACTGCAATTTCACTGCCCAATGCTGAATAAATTGTCAGATTCACTTCACCCGCCACTGGGAGGGTGAACCCGATTACCGTCTCCGGGTTAAACGGGTTAGGGTAATTCTGGAAGAGGGCAAAATCATCAGGGGAGTGAATTTCTTCATTAACATCCGTTACAATAATGCCTGTCGTGTTTGACGGTTCACTTTCGTTGTAGCCCTTATCATAAGCTGTTACAGTGAAGTAGTAGTTTTGTGACGGCTTAGCACCGAAAACCATGGTATAGACTGAATCCATCCTGCCGAAAGAAACCACTTTTTTAATATCAGATGTATCAATAGGGAGCTGAGTATCCATATAAATGTTAAAGTACTTTGCCGTATCACCGTCAGATGCCGTGAACGGTTTTGTCCATTGAAGAGTGAAAGAAAGTGAGTCCTGCGTTGTGATGGTCAGATTCTGAGGAGCAAGCGGCTTAACATTATCCTTCCACAGCATTGCCGGAATGTTAGCCGGATAGAGGTATTGATTTGTTTTAATCAGGTTATAAAGATTCTTCTGATTATCAATAAAACTTGCCGTACGGAAGAAAGTCTGACCCTGAGCACCGAACTTGCGCGAAGTATCAACCTGTGCAAGTATTTCAGCGGCAGGCCAGTTGCCGTCTGCTGATGCCATTCGGTAGGCAGCAATGCCCATATATATATGCCGTCCTCCCCTTCCGCTTATCCAGTCAATAGCGAGCGAGTCAAAACGAGGGCAGGTGCTTATGTCCCAATACACCTGAGGCGAAAGATAATCATGTTTGCGCGCAAGTATCCATCGGCGGGAGTCCTGAAATACCTGTGTATATGCATCCCAGCCGGAGTTACAGGTGCTAAGGTCTTTATATATGCCAATAGGGGCACTTCCCACCTTCATAACAGGGCGGACTGCCTGAACCGAATCATAAAGAGCAGAGACGAAATTGTTAATATTTGATCTTCGCCAGTCACTCTTATTTACACCTCCACCGTAGTTTGCATAAGAAGCTGAATCACTAAAGTCAGTGCCCGGATAACGGATAAAATCAAAATGGATTCCGTCTAACGGATATTTTCTTACCATTTCCATTGCAAGATTAAGCAGATAGGTTTTTGTTCCGGGTTCACCCGGGTCCATCCACCACTCACCCGCATAGAGCTTAACCAGCTCAGGGTGTCTGAGGACTACATGCTGAGGGTTGGTACTTGGCGGCGTACCGGTTCCGTAAACTTTATAAACATTCCACCAGGCATGCACTTCCATACCTCTCTTATGTGCCTCATCCAGTGTAAACTGAACAGGGTCGAAGCCAGGGTTGCCTCCGAGTGAGCCGGTCATTGCGCGTGCCCAGGGTTCATAAGCAGAACCATAAAGCAGATCGCCTCGTCCCCTGATTTGAAGCATAATAGTGTTAAAATTGGCTGCTTTCAGTTTGTCCAGCAGATTGATCATTTCAGTCCGCTGCGTGTTTGCACCGGAGGTGCGGGGCCAGTCAAGATTAAAAACAGTGGTGACCCAAACGGCACGTACTTCTTCTTTCGGCTGGGGAAAGATTAGACCATTCATAATGAGGAGTAAAAACAGCAGAGATTTTTTCATCAAACCTGGGAAATTTTTGAAAGATGTGACTAAATATAAGAAACCACTCCCCCTTTGGGAAGTGATTTTGAACGCGGGGGGAATAAATGCCCGTTCCCAAACATTCACAGGAACGGGCAGAAAAAGTGGATTTTATGTTGCCGGTTCAGACCTCCTGAAGCTCATAAAACTGCTCAAATTTTCTGAGTAATTCTTCAGGATCAATCGGTTTATCCATCATGAAATCGCATTTCAGCCACTCCTTTTCCTCAGGAGTTGAGGCGTTAAACTTAATTCCGGTATGGTAGGTAGCCGAGGTTAAAATGGCAACGGGAATTTTCTGACCATGCGGGTCTTTTTTTACGTGATAGGCAAAAACAAAACCTGAGTCATAACGCTCCATCATAAGGTCAACCGCAACTGCATCAGGTTTCTGTTCACGGAAGAGTTTTAGCCCTTCCTCGCTTTTTTCAGCTTTAAGAACTGTAAATCCGTCAGCTTCGAGTGCTCCGGCCAGAAGCTCAAGATTATCAGGGTCCTCGTCAACTAATAATATTTTCTTAATCATGGGAAGTCCTATTCTTTACACTCTCAATCATGCAAATTCTGTGCCGACCGGGGTCACTAAAATGGACGCTATTTAATAGTATTTACCAGCACAATATTCAATTACCCGGGTAATTAAATTCTCATTAACAGGAATATCATACACCGGGGGAGAATTTTCCTTCATCAGGACTAATCTTACCTGACCCTTATCACTTTTTTTGTCGGATTTCATAAGTTCCCAGAGTTTTGCAGCATCAAGCCCACCCAGCAATGGGGGGAAGTCAATAGTTCTAATTAAGTCCTGATTTTCATCCCTGGTTATACTGCTTATCAACCCCAGCTCACAGGATATAATGTTCGCATAAAGCAGCCCCGCTCCCACTGCGTAACCGTGTTTTATTTTGTAATGACTAAGTGACTCAATGGCGTGAGCAAAAGTGTGTCCGAGATTAAGCATTTTCCGTGGTCCCGATTCTTTTTCATCAGCGGCTACAATTCTCGCTTTTATGGCAATGCACTCTGCCATAATTTCATTCTGATGAAGTTCTTCCTGCCGGTGGCTCATCTGACTAAATTCATTAATTCTCCAGAAAAATTCCCGGTCGTAAAGAAAAGCGTACTTTACCATCTCTCCCCAGCCAGCTTTCAATTCATTGCGTGGAAGAGTTTTGAGAAGTTTGAGCCCTGACCATACAGACTCCGGCTGAGCGAAAGTACCGATAAAGTTTTTCCTGTCACCAAAATTGACACCGGTTTTACCACCGACTGAGCTGTCAATAATAGAAAGCAGTGTTGTAGGCACCTGAATAAATCTGATTCCCCTCATATATATTGAAGCCGCGAATGCACCAATGTCTCCAAGAATACCTCCGCCAATAATCACCAAAACTGATTTCCGGTCTGCACCGTGCCCCTGAAGAAACGAGAGTACCCTTTCCACTGATTTAAGATTCTTCATACTTTCTGATGGCTTCATGATGAGAGTTCTAAACTCTCCCCGTGAAAATCCCGATAATTCATGTATAGCATTTGAATGATGCCTATACACATTAGCATCAACCAGAAAATAGGTTTTGAATCTTTTTTCGGCGAGGTATTCCAGCAGCGGTTCAAATGCTCCGTCGTAGAGGTTTACCTTGTACGAAGCTGAGGGAGTTTCAACCGGTATAGTAATCATGTTCATATATATCTGTCAATCTGTTTTGCGAGCAGGTCAACTGCCTTGCCCATGGGTAAATTATCAGTGCGGAAAATAACATCTGCCTGTGAGTAAAATACTTCCCGATTTTCCATTAATGTGGTTATATGTGCAATCACTGTAGCTCTTTCTTCCTGTTCTTCCTGCATTTTAAGAACAGGCCGGTCAGTTTTGAATCTGAGGCGTAGATATACGTTTTCAGGAGAAGTTTTGAGATACACAATCCGACCGCTGTTTTTTAGTATATTCAGATTATCTTTGAAGGCAATGGTACCGCCGCCAAGCGAAATGATGTGGTCCTGATACACGCTCACTTTATTCAGGTATTCTGTTTCAAGCTGCCTGAAATAGGCCTCCCCCATTTCCTCAAAAATTCCGCTGATTTTCCTGCCGGTCTCTGCTTCAATAAGCCGATCGAGGTCAAGAAAATCCCATCCGATTTTGTTGGCGAGTATTTGACCAATAGTAGTCTTGCCCGATCCCATAAAGCCAGTGAGGTAGATGATTTTTGATTTAAATGACATAAAGCATTTTGGAATTTCTTTACCAGACACGAATATTGTTTAAATTGTAACCGGTTTCCTGAACCACATGCCAGTGACCTATTAATATGCGAGCACCAAAATAATTTTGAAAATCGCCCAAATAGGTCATAACTGAATCCTTCTGAACCGCGTAGCGGTGACCTATTAGTAGAAGCAACCGGTTAATAATTGCCGTCAATCTTCATCGCCTCCGCATGTAGCTATATTTATGCGTCATGACTTATCAGAGATTTATTCTAAAGTTATACCGAACACCCATCATAAACACCACACCGTCCACATTTATTTTGGAATCAAATTCCGGCTGCCCTGCTTTATACTTTTTATTATTATAGGTAAAATCCTCATTCTTGTATTGACTCTTTATTAGAACCTGTGGGTCCCGGAATTTCATTCCGTATGTTATAAGAATATCCTTATATGCGTTGTAATCGCCACCTACTCCTACCTGAATGCCATAACCTGACTGCTGCTCAACCGTCCGGAGTTCTGCATCTCCCATTTCCCGTACGAAATTTCCGGGATAGATACTTGCCCCGCCATATATATAAAAACCCCAGTCCGGCATTGAGAATGGAAGTTTATAATAGAGGTTCAACTCTATTGGATAAAGTTCAAACCCGTCTGTGACTCTGAGACTGCGTGTGACCAGCCCATCGAAAACGGTTACAAATCGGTTGTCTGCTGTTACTCTCATATACTCTAGTGAGAACCCCAATTCAAGATTGTCACTGATTTTCCAGAAAAGCTCAGTGGCGGGATTATAGAAGTCATCGAGCGGATAAAACCCGTTACGCAGCGAAAGATCAGAGGAGTAAGGGTTGGGATATACCTTTGAAGAGGTTGTGTAGTTACCCGACACACTAATCCCGAACCTCACCTCCTGAGCGAGTTGTACCCCCGTTAAAAGAATCAAACAGAGAGCTGTCAGACTACGCAACTTTTCTCCGGATAAAATTTAAATTTATCGAAAAATGTGTTCAAAAAAAAAGCCATCCGTCAGAGATTCTGTACGAATGGCTTTCTTGAAATTCACCGGTTTATCTGTAAAAAAGATAACGCTGGTCCTGAATATCTGCTTTATCCTTCAGATTATTCAGCCACTGATTGTAGAGACTTGATTTCTTTTCATTATAAATCTCACTGCGGATTGAGGGCTTTTCGGCCGCATAAGCAGTCTCATCAAAGTTTGATCGTGAAGTTACCTTCAGGATATAATATCCTCTGTTCCCTTTGAGAGGGTCTGATACTTTGTTGAGCGGAAGCTGAAAGGCAGCACCGCTGAACGCGTAATCCGTGCCCACATTGGGGATGCTCCCGGCGGTAGTAAACTGGACTGCAGTGTTCAGCTTAACCTGCGGGAATACAGAGGCAGCCGCACTCAGGTCAGTACTAATTTTTGATTTAATGTTTTCAGCAATCTCTTTTGCTTTTTTGAACTTCATCTCAGTAATAACTGCTGAACGGATTTCCGTTTTAACATCATCAAACTTTTTAACACCTGCTTTAATAACATCGGAGATCTTAAAGACAACATAAGAACCCTGAACATTAAATACAGGGCTGACAGTACTTACACTGTTATCAAACGCATAATGAATGATGCTCTTGTTATAGCCAATACCTGGGACGTAAAAAACATCCTGGGTAAAAGGAGTGGTTTCAAGCGGAGTATATTTCATTTCAGATGCTGTTTTCTCAAAGCCGTTTTTCTCCGCGAGGAAAGAAAAATCGGTGGCTTCAGTCTGAATTTTATCCATAGTTGCAGGAGACGGCTTAATAGCCAGAACAATTTTTTCGGTTACATAACGGCTGCTGCTTTTCCCGTTAACTTTAATTATGTGATAACCGTAAGAAGTTTTAACCGGTTTCTGAACAACCCCGACCGGAGCACTGAAACACGCATCTTCAAAAGGTTTTACCATTGCACCTTTGCCAAACCAGCCAAGATCACCGCCGTTTGATGCGTTTGATTTGTCTGCCGAAAACTGAGCAGCCAGCTCATTAAAATTTGCTCCTTTGATTGCTGCATCGTATATACGATTTGCTTCTGCAAGGTCTTTTGCATCATCACCTGTGGAGGAGATGAGAATATGCTGCGCGCGGACAAACGGATTGGCACCGGGCAGTACTTCAGAAAGTTTAAATAATACACCGCCTTCAGCAGTTACAACTGGTCCGATGACTGCATTGACTGATGCTGATGCAACAATACCTGATACCTCGGCCGGGAGAGCGGAAATATCGAGTGTATCTTTCTTGTACGGAACTTCAGAATAGATATCCACGTAACTCTTAAATTCACCGGTATCTTTCTGGGTTTTTGCAAGAACTGAGGTGAGTGTTTCGATTACACGGACTGTATCAGCTCTGGAGGCACGAACCTGGAAGGATACATAAAGCAGTTTTCTCTGTTCGTCAACTTTATATAACTCTGGGTTTTCGTTATAGTAGGTTTTTAAGTCTGCCTCAGTCGGATCAAAAAGTGTGTCGGGGAATGAGTTGGTTTCCACCAGAGCAAACTCAGCATCCATTTTGATATTTCGATCAACAAACTTTCTTCTGAGCTCACCCTCTGAAACATTTACCGTGCTGAAAAGCATGCTGGAAAGTTTATCGCTTATTAACTGCTGACGGACAAAATCCTCTGCCTGAACCATGATGCTTTTGTTTCTGGTATCCTTGATTGCCGTGAGATACGCCTCGCGGTTAAAGTTACCAACGGAGTCCATAAAATTCTGCTTGAGGAATTCAGGAGGATTAGCACCGAGAATAGCGTCTTTGATTTCATCATCGGTAACTTTGATACCGTATTTTTCAATCTGCTGTTCGGTTAATATCTGAGTAACAAGAGCATCCCAGACCTGGTCACGGAACTGTGACATCTGATCTTCTTCGATATCCTGTCCGGTCTGGTTACGCTGATTTTCGCGTGCCTGGTTAACAAATTCATCGAATTCAGTAATGGTAATGTCTCTTCCATTAATTGATCCGACATTGTTACTGCGGGCTCCCAGTGCCTCAAGAACATTCGAGTCAGAGATCACCATAAACAATACAAAGAGGACACCGACTGTAATGATAAAAGCCGGTGCGAGATCCCTCATTTTAGCCATCATAGGCATAAGTCTGATAACTCCGTAAATTTTAAAGAAAATACAAGACTACAAAGTTAGCCAACCACCCCCGAAAAATCAAAGAAATTATTAGATCCCCGGGTTGTTTGAGCACTCTCCCCTTGTTATTTTACCCTCTTCATTGAATCATATTTTGACCGGATAGAGGGTTTTGTGACAAAAGACTTACAACAAAAAATACTTCAGACCGCTAAAGAGCTTTTCGCAAGGAAGGGCTATAAGGATACCGTCTTGCCGGATATCTCCTCACACCTGAATATCGGAAAATCCACCCTTTATCATTACTTCGAGTCAAAAGAGGATATTTATAAATGTGCTGTGGAAGATGAAATTGAGCACTACATAGCCCGGATTGAGCAAATATTCAATGACGAGTCACACCCCCTGGAGGCACGTCTCAGGCAGTACCTTACTTTAAAAGAGACCCTGACAGAGCATTTCCCTGTCCTGGCCCAAAGTCTGTCCGATTTTATGAGGAAAAGCAACCCTATCTATTTGAAAGACATCATCCGGGGAATGCTAGCGAGGGAGGAGCATATCCTGCAATTAGTGGTTAGTGCAATAAAAAGCACCTCTCCTGAGTTCTCATCTTCCCTCCCCTTGAGGTTCTTCCCTCTTTCCCTATTTCTCTACCTTAATATCTCCTTAGTCTCCCGTGACCTTAAAGAAGAAGGTGAACACGACCCCGATTCAACCCTGATTACCAAAGCCCTGTTGAAGCTTTTCAACATCCCTCAGGCATAGGCATCAGTCGCCTTCTCCCGCATTGAGGAAAGAGAATTCCTTAAGTTTACTTACTGTAACTTTTTAAGCGGGAATAGATACCCCGCTCAGGTAATGAACCAATCCTCGTTCAACATAAACCTCAGACTGATAAGGAATAAAGAGCAGCATTGCCCGCCATAAATAGTTTTGATCAGATTTTGGTCTTTTTGAGAGATTTAAGTAATTTTATCTTACTGAATAGTAAAATAGTGAGATTTTTAAACATCTGGATCATACACAATCAGCACTTCTGTTCAATTCAGATACAAATTAAACATTATTTGTTGCGCTTGTTTTGAGCAAACCACACATCCGGACATATAGCAGAATTAAGGAATCAAATCTTGCACTGGAAAACAAAAGCTAAAATTCAAAACCTGATTTCACTTCTCCCCTCTGATTTATCGTATGAAGTCTATTATCAGGTGCAGAGGAGATTAGGAAGACTCAAAAATTTTGGACCTGTCATAAGACTCAATGCAGGTGTTACCACATGGAAGAAACTTCTTGAATCAGGTTTTCAGCCCGCAGACAAAGTTTTTTTTGAAGTAGGGACTGGAAGAGTTCTGAACGTTCCTTTATCATACTGGTTAATGGGAGCAAAGGCAGTCACTACCATAGACCTGAACCCCTATCTTAAAGAAGAACTGGTAAAAGAGGACCTTCAGTACATTTCGGAACATCAGCAGGAAATTAAGTCGCTTTATGGCAGTCTTCTGCAACAGGACCGGTTTGATGAACTGATGGCACTTCAAAATCGCCCTTCGTTTACTCTTAAAGATTTTCTTCAGCTTTGTAATATCAGATATATCGCTCCGGGTGATGCAGCAAACTCCGGATTAGAAACCGGCAGTATTGATTTTCACACTTCATTTACGGTATTTGAACATATACCGGCTGATATTTTAATAACCATCCTTAAAGAAGGCATTAGGATTACAAATAAGACCGGTGCGTTAATTCATTGCGTGGACTACTCTGATCATTTCTCTCATACAGACAGCAGCATAAACCCAATCAACTTTCTTCAGTATTCCGAACAAGAATGGCATGGTTATGCGGGGAACAGATATATGTATATGAACCGGCTCCGGCATGATGAAGTTATGGAGATATTTGAGTCTGCCGGACTGAAAATTATATCTGTTGAGACAAGAGTAGATGAGAAATCACTAAAACTTATACAGGAAGGGAAAATTTTCATTCATGAGCAATTCAGAAGCAAGTCTGATGAATTACTTGCGACCGTAGATTCATGGATCATTGCACACGGTTAGAAGCAGAGGCAATTTTTAACCCGAGTTTGTACCAGGTGATTCATAAGCCCGCATGGAAGAAATACCGTATATATTTAACAGTGATACTGTTTCTACAAACTTAAAATTCTGCAAAACTGATCCTCTATATAATGAAACCCATCAATCTTGCACTGATCAATTGCCAAGTTTTTAATTCAGGAGTGAACGTGATATCCAAATTACTGTTCGTATTTATTATATTTTCGTTCCAGATTTTCCCACAGACAAATCTGAACAAACACTGGATGATTCTGAATAAAGATAATTCAGCAATTGTATCTAATACTATTTCGGCAATTTATGAGGGTAATAACGGTGGATATTGGATAAGTTCACTAAACGAATCGTTTCGAAGCTATCTTCACACCTATTATGAAGGTATTTGGAATAGTTATGATTCGTCAAACTCGCCTTTGAATAAATCAATTTCTATTTCTGATATCACACAAGCAAAGGATGGGAAACTGCTATTTGGGACGGGCAATAACGGGCTCTATATTAAGAATGGTATGTTTTGGGATAGCTTAAACTCAAACAACTCCCCCCTGCCCGAAAATTTTGTTTTCAGAGTAGTGGTTGACCATCTCAACCGGTATTGGCTGGGAATCCCGAATTATGGATTTGCTGTTTACGATAATTCAAACTGGATTTTTTATAACGATAACTCTGCATTTAATGGAATAGGTGATTTTAATTTTATTAAATCCGACAGCGCAAATACCATCTGGATTGGAACAGATTATTTTGGTTTATATAGTTTTGACGGCAATAATTGGAGTAGGAGAATTAAAGGAATGTTTGGCGGAGGAGGAGAGAATAATATGATAACAGATTTAGCCGTTGATTTTCAGAGCCGGAAGTGGTGCACCATAAACCTGAACGGCGGCGGATGGAAAATTGGATACTCAGAAGATGATTCTACCTGGCTTTACTATGACAGCACCGTAATCGGGTTGCCGGTTAAGATGCTTTCTTATAACGGAATAGCTATTGACAAGAACAATATAAAATACTTCGGGACAACAGACGGACTGCTTATTTATAATGATACAACCTGGTCACTTCTGGATACTTCAAATTCGCCGATACCAGGGAACTGGTTTAGGAAAGGAATTTCAGATTCTAAAAACAATAAAATATACATCCTTGAATCATTCAGTCAACCGGGTCAGGACTTTGGTCTTATCTTTTATAACCAGGACAGTGTGGTGATCACTTCAATTGAAAATGAGGTTAACAGTGTGAGCAGTTTTTCACTCTCTCAAAACTACCCCAATCCTTTCAATCCTGTTACCAGGATAGAGTTTTTTCTTCCCGAGCAGAGTGATATCAGCTTAACCGTATATGATATGCTGGGCAGAGAAATTGATATACTTGCTTTCAGTGCTTATCCGGCAGGGAAACACACAGTCCAATTTGATGGTGAAAGCCATGCCAGCGGAGTATATATTTATAGACTGAGCGATGGAAAGGGGATGGTCATTAAAAAGAAGATGACACTTTTAAAATGATGATAAAATAAAATCGAAAAGCGAATGAGTATCTTTCATTTCGCTTTTTGACTAAAGCGTAATGATTAATCCTGATCATCCTCTTCGTCTTCACCGAACAAATATTTTTCGTAGTTGTGTTTTATCATTTCAGCTTCAACGATAAAATAAACGTCTTCTGAAATATTGGTTGCGTGATCGCCCAGGCGTTCTAACTGGCGTGACATTACCAGTAGATGAACGGCCGGTTCAATATTTTCCGGAGTTTCTTTCATTATCTCAATGAGAATTTTGTGATTCTCTGCATTCAGCGAGTCAAGCCGGTCATCACTCTGTACCACCTTTTCTGCAAGTTTTGCGTTCCCCTCAATAAAAGCATCAATGGAGTTCTTAATCATTTCTTTAGCGAGAACGGACATTTCTTTTATATGCGTTCTTCCCCAAAAAGACGGTTTTTGTTTAAGCAGCATAGCACCTTCAGCCAGATTAACCGCTATGTCACCTATTCTCTCAAGATTTGAATTAATAGTGAGCGATGACATGATCAGGCGCAAATCCATTGCAACCGGTTGATTAAGCGCAAAAATCTTCTGACAGATTTTATCAATCTTAACATCATATTTATCAACTTTGTTGTCGCGTTCTTTTACCAGAGACGCAAGCTCCATATTTTCTTCATCAACTGCCCTGAGAGCAAACTCAACCTGTTCGTCAACCAGACTGCACATTTTAATGACTCTGGTTTTCAGTTTTTCAATCTGATGCTCAAAATGTCTTTCCATGGTGTTCTTCCTTAACCGAATCTTCCTGTAACGTAATCTTCCGTTTGTTTGTTGGCGGGATTGGTAAATATCTTAGTTGTTTTATCGTATTCAATCAGTTCCCCCATATAGAAAAAAGCTGTAAAATCACTCACACGCGCTGCCTGCTGCATATTGTGAGTTACGATAACGATTGTGTAGTTCTGCTTTAATTCATGAATCAATTCTTCAACTTTTGCCGTTGAAAGGGGATCAAGCGCACTTGCG
The DNA here is from genome assembly GCA_020848375.1 of Ignavibacteriaceae bacterium. Taxonomy (GTDB): domain Bacteria; phylum Bacteroidota; class Ignavibacteria; order Ignavibacteriales; family Ignavibacteriaceae; genus H2-BAC3. Next base: position 47,354 of record JADLAF010000221.1, on the reverse strand, counting down.
GGTTCATCCATGAGAATAATTTCCGGCTCGACCGCGAGGGCACGGGCAATGCAGAGCCGTTGCTGCTGACCGCCTGAAAGACTTAGCGCGGGTTCGTGCAGCCGGTCTTTCACTTCATCCCAAATCGCAGACTGCTGACAGGTGCGCTCCACCGTTTCCATCAGAACGTTTTTATCATTAATTCCGTTCAGTTTCGGACCGAAAGCGATATTATCAAAAATTGATTTCGGAAAGAGATTTGACTTCTGAAAAACCATCCCCACCTTTTTTCTCAGATTAACTACATCAATTGACGGCTCGTAGATATCAACATCCTCAATATATACTTTTCCTTCAATTCTTACGTTATCAATAAGATCATTCATTCTGTTGAGGGTTCTCAGGAATGTTGATTTACCGCAGCCGGAGGGACCGATGAAGGCAATAACCCGCTTGTCACGGATATTCATTGTGATATCCTTGAGCGCACGGTTCTTTCCGTAGGATAACGAGAGATTATCAACAGCTATTTTTATTTCTTTCATTCTTAAATCCTTCCCAGTGCCTTTCTGAAACGATAGCGGAAAATTATTGCAGTCAGATTAAGAAGTATTGTCAGCCCTATCAGCACAAGAGTAGAGCCATACTGCAGAGGAAGTGTTTTAGTCGGGTTTGCGGACTGCGTAGAGAGTATAAAAATATGATACGCCAGATACATAAACTGTTCAGTCGGGTTAATCATAGGAATACAATAACCGCCAATACATAAATCTGCAACCGGAAGGTTCGGCAAAAAGAATGCACAGCCAAGAAACAAAATAGGGGCTGTTTCACCAACACCCCGGCTGATCGCGAGGATAACTCCGGTGAGGATGCCCGGACGCGCCTGAGGCAGAACAACATTGCTTATGGTTTGCCACTTTGTTGCACCAAGACCATAGGAAGCATCCCGGTGACTTTTGGGTACCGAATTAAGCGCTTCAAGTGTTGAAACAATTATTATTGGCAGTACCAGTACCGCAAGTGTAGCCGCGGCCCAGAGCATAGCCGGCTGTCCGAACACTAAACCGGTGCCCAGAACCTCATCAATATTTTTCCCGATAAAAAGGATGAAAAAACCTAGTCCGAAAAGTCCAAAAACTATTGAAGGAACGCCAGCCAGATTGTTAATGGAGGTTCTGATGATTTTGGTATATATCGAATCTTTTGCGTATTCGCTCAGATAAATAGCAGAGGAAACACCAACCGGCAACGCCAGCAGAATCATAAACAGCGTAACTGCGAGAGTGCCAAAAATAGCCGGCCAGATACCACCTTCTGTCATGTTGTTCCGCGGTTCATCAAACAGAAATTCAAACGAAAGTACGCCCGCGCCGTTGATAAGAATATTACCAATCACCACGAAGAGCAGCAGAACAATAAAGATGAAAATAGCTGTTACCACCCCAATACTGAGTGACCCGATGAAATCTCGCCGTTTCGTACCAAATCCGTTTGTCATATCAGAAAGTATTCCTCTTTCTCATTTTGCTGATGATGACCTCTGCTATCAGATTCAAAACAAATGTGATAATAAATAGAATTACCCCTATAAAAAAGAGCGCATAATAATGATCACTTCCCTGTGAAACCTCTCCCATTTCCGCAGCAATTGTTGCGGTCATGGTTCTTACACTCATAAAGATATTTGCCGTGATATTGGAGGCATTACCTGAGGCCATGAGCACAATCATTGTTTCACCAATAGCCCTGCCGAAGCCCAGAATGATGCTGGCTGATACTCCACTGAAAGCCGCCGGGAGGATTACTCTGGAAATCGTCTGCCATTTTGTAGCCCCAAGCCCGTAACTTGCCATGCGCAGTTCCATTGGAATAGACCTGAGTGCATCTTCTGTCAGCGATGCAATTATTGGAATGATAACCATTGACAACCCAACTGCCGCGACGAATGCGTTGAGCCGGTTTGTCGGGTGAAAGATATCGCTGAAAAACGAAGCTCCAACAACCAGCATGAAAAAACCGAGAACCACAGTCGGGATAGCTGCAAAAAGTTCAATAACCGGTTTCAGAAATTCTTTAATTTTTGGATTGGCAATTTCACTAAGATATATACCGGCGCCAACGCCGAGGATAGTTGAAAAAATGGTTGCGGGAATGGCCGCCAGAAGAGTACCAAGTATCAATGGAATCAAAGAATGACGGGCATTTCCAGCCGTGGGGAACCATTCATATACTGTCTGCATGACTCCTTCTTCATCTGGCTTACCTGAAGAAATGAAATCAGATGGACTTATGTGGTTAAATGCATTAATTCCTTCTTTGAAAAGAAAAATGAAGATAAGAATAATGAACACAAGAGCAGTAAGCCCGTTCAGAAGAAAGAAGGCACGGATAATGCTCTCCTTTATCCGCGTCTCTTTCTTAATCTTCTTGGAATAGGGTGAAACCGCAGTTCCGTTCAGTTCTTCACTGCTCATAAGCCAGGGTTACCGCCTTCTTCCTTAGCGAGGAAGCGGTATATATTCCATTGTTTCAACAATTTTCTGACCTTCAGGTGAAAGGACAAATTTCATATAAGCATCCACTCCGCCGACCGGTTTTGCTGAAGTAAACATAAAGAGATAACGAGAAATTGAGTATGCACCGCTCCAGATATCGTCAAAATTTACCTTGCCGTCTTTTGAAGGATAAATTGCCGGAGAGTCAGCATCCTTTTTTACACCGAGTATTTTGACATCGGTTCTCATTGCAAAGTAACCAACTCCGCCGTAGGCGATCGCGTTTTTGTCACGTGCAACGGCTTCAGCTAATGCAGCAGTACCCTGAAGAACCTGAGTGTTGGTCGCATAGTCAATTTCATTACCGTTTTTATCTTTCCCAAGAACATGTTCACGGAAAAATTCATACGTACCACTTGAGTTTTCACGACCGTAGAGGGTGATCTTGCCATTGCCGGATTTTACTTCTGAATAGTTTTTAATCTTTCCGCTGAAGATATCTCTGATCTGATCCATTGTAAGTTCATTTAGAGGATTTTCAGGATGAACAATAACAGCAATACCATCAAGGGCAACCTTAAATTCTTCGTAATTAATGTTCTTTGACGCGGCCTGCTCCTTTTCTTTTGATTTCAATTCACGGCTTGATGCAGCAATATCGGTAGTACCGTTAAGCAGTGCTGCAACACCTGTACCAGAGCCGCCTCCGGTCACCTGAACTGAAACGTTTGCATTCTGATTCATAAAAACCTCAGCCCATTTTTGAGCGAGGTTTACCATAGTATCAGAACCTTTTACACTAATTACTTCTTTCTTTACTTCTTCTCTCTTTTTGCATGCCTGGAAGAGGAAAACCGATGAAAGCAGAATAACCAGATGGAACAAAATTGTCTTTTTCATATACTTCACTTTATTTAATTGATTCACGAATTTTTGCACTGATATAATCCATGATCCAAACTACAACCGCAATCATGATTACAATAAGCCCAACTTCTTTCCAAAGAGCCAGTCCCTGATATTGCATAAGCATGGTTCCAATACCGCCGCCGCCAACCAGACCGATGATGGTTGCCATTCTTACGTTGATGTCCCATCTGTAGATGGTAAAGGAAAGGAATGGTAATACAATCTGCGGAACCACTGCATACCAGATAATCTGCAGCTTGTTTGCTCCGGTTGCAGCGATAGCTTCGATCGGACCTTCTTCAATTCCTTCTATAGCTTCAGAATACAATTTTGCATTTGAAGCAATAGTGTGAACAAGAAGCGCGATCATGCCGGCATAGGGTCCAATACCGACCCAGACCGAGAAGATAATTGCCCAGATGAGGGGTTCTATCGATCTGACAAAATTCAGAAAAACACGCAGAACATAATAACTGGCAAATGCAGTTTTTGAGTCTTTCATCAAGTTGCGGGCGGTCAGGAAACTGAGCACAAGGGTCGGGGGAATTGAAATGAGCGTTGCAATAAGTGCTATATATATAGTCTCTATGATCGCAAACAGAGCATCATCAAAAATGTTGAACTCAGGAGTAAAAAGTGACCCGAAGATTCTCTGTGCACCGTCAATTCCGTCAGGAGAGAATATATCCACAATGGAAATCTTGGTTATTATCCAGCCGGAAATGAAAGTGATATTAAAAAGGAACCAGCCGAACAATTCTGTTGTGAGGTCGGTAACTTTAGATTCCCTGGCGACTCCAAAAAGCTTTGCCGAAAGTGAAGTCCGGCTGCTTGCCCAGAGTGCTCCTAGAATCACACTTGCAATAAAAATAAAACCAATTTCACTCCACGCAAACGGCATTTCGCGCAGGTCAAGTATCAGTTTATAATATACAGCACGCTGGAGGACGATTATGGAATAAAACACGAAAAAGATATCAAGGAGGATTGCCTTGGTAAGGCTAATCCTGGCTTCCCGCTCCTTTTTAGCGCCTATTATTGCATGGGGTAATTCATGTGAACTCATCTGATTTCCACCTCCTCTGCTTCTTCCCCGTAGATTGTTCGGAACCAGTTGTCATCAATATCTGAAGGAAGTCCTTCGTAAATAATTGAACCTGCCTTTAAAGCAACCACTCTTGTTGCATACCGGCGGACCAGACTTAAAAAATGAAGATTACAGATAACTGTTGTGCCAAACTCTTTATTCACTTTTTCAAAATATTGCATAACCGAATTTGAAGTAGCAGGGTCGAGCGAAGCAACCGGTTCATCAGCCAGGAGCAGCTTTGGTTTTTGCATTAAGCTGCGAGCAATTGCTACTCTTTGCTGCTGTCCGCCAGATAAATTGTCGGCTCTGATGTGAGCTTTTTCTGTGATACCAACCGTCTCAAGATTCTGCATCGCTTCGGCAATTATTTCTGGCGAAAATTTTTCAATAAGGGTGTTCCAGGTTGGAAGATAACCAAGTTTTCCCGTCAGCACATTTGTCAGCACAGATCTTCTTTTGATAAGATTGAACTGCTGAAAAACCATCCCGATTTGTTTCTTAACCTCACGCAGCTCTTGTCCCCTTACGTGAGTTATATCTTTCCCCAGAAATTCAATTTTACCTGATGTCGGCTCAACCAAATGATTGATACATCTGAGCAGGGTTGACTTTCCAGAGCCGCTCAGACCGATGATAACCAGGAACTCGCCTTCGTTTACTGAAAGATCTATACCCTGCAAGGCGTGTGTGCCATTGTCATATATTTTATGGAGGTTCTCAATGTTCAGTATCATTTTTTCACCAGTCCCTGCAATGAGACACCAAGTTTTTTCAACATATTTCTTAGCACGTCGTAGTCTGCATCATTAGTTTCGATAAATCCTCTGACGTCATAAATTTCGTAAAGCGCATGCTGCCCTTCTGGTGTCGAAACAAATTTAAGCAGTGCAGCTTTCACCTTCTGCTTCATCTCCTCAGGAAGACCTTTTCTGAAAACGATAGGATCATTCGGAATTTCATCAGTCAGAGCAATAATTTTAATAACTTCCCCGACATCCGGGAACTGAGTGAGCACCCTCATCCTTGCATCCAGGATTGCACCGGTCTTGGGGTCTGGCGGAGCATAATAGGTAGCCCCGGCATCAACCTGGCGCTGATAAACCATAGTGATTACGTTATCATGCTTGATTGCAAAAACGGTTTCGGAGGGTTTAATCTTATTCTTTTCAAGAAGAGATTTGGGGAGAATGTAACCTGAAGTTGAAGCAGCATCTGTGTAGGCAATAGTTTTGCCGTTTAGCTGACCAATTGAGTCAATTCCGGAATCAGTCCTTACAACAATCTGCCCGCGGTAAGAGATTTCTCCGTTATCACGAACAATTCTCAGGGCCGCCTCAGCGCCATAGCGCTCATTTGCCATGAGATATGAAAAGGTGTTAATTGAGGCAATATCTGCCTTTTTACTGCCAAAGGCCTCAACCACCGCCACAAAACTGCTTGGCACAGCAGTCACGAAGTGGTATCCTGTCTCCTTTTCAAGAAATTCCAGCAAGGTACGAGCATTTGAGGTAATCTTTTTGGAATCTACAGAGGGGGTAAAATAGATCCTGATCGGGTTACTAATACTGCCCAGTTCTTTTCTTTGAATCTCTTTGACAGTCGTGTGAATCACAAAAATCAAAAAAGGTGCCGAGAGAAGGATGTATTTGAGTAGTTTCATAAATTTTTTTAGGTAGATTTCAAATATGCGAATCACAGCCCTTTTAACCAATCCGGCAGGGCTGCGCTTATGTTAAGAAATTGTTAACAGAGCTTTAGTAGCGGTCAAGTTTGAACTTTTCGCCCAGATAGAGCCGCCTGACCTCTTCGTCCTCCGCCAATTCTTCTGCCCTGCCTGACTTAAAAATCTTGCCGTTGATAAGGATGTAACCTTTATCAACAATACTGAGTGTCTCGTGGACGTTATGATCAGTAATTAGTACGCCAATCCCCCGGTTTTTCAGACCAGCTACTATGTTCATAATGTCCTCAACCGCGATCGGGTCAACACCGGCGAACGGCTCATCCAGGAGGATGAAGGATGGACTTGTGGCCAGAGTCCGGGCTATTTCAGTCCTCCGGCGCTCGCCTCCACTTAATTGGAAACCCAAATTTTTCCTGATTTTGCCTATATTCAGCTCGTCAATCAGTTTCTCACACCGATCGTTTCGTTCTTGTTTTGAAAGATTTGTTGTCTCTAGTACCGCCATTATGTTCTGCTCAACGGACATTGTCCTGAATACGGAAGCTTCCTGAGGCAGATACCCTATTCCCATCCGGGCACGCTTATACATGGGTACATTGGTAACGTCAATGTCATCAATGTAGATTTTGCCTGCGTTCGGGCTGACCATCCCGACCATCATATAGAATGTGGTGGTCTTGCCCGCGCCGTTTGGTCCGAGAAGTCCCACAATTTCACCGCGTTTTACCGAGACTGTTGATTTGTTTACAACGGTACGCTTTTTATAAATCTTTACTAAATCTTCAGATCTGAACTCATTATACTGCATGATACACCATATTAATCTTTTTTACCCGGCTGATGAAGCAAATCACTTTTATGTGGTCTCCCTTCATGAAGGATGAACCCGGGCAGGGTGAATGATTTCTCGTTTCCCTCAAGAAGTGATTCCGGATGATACTCACTGTTTGGCTCACCGAGGAATTTTACTGTTTCCACTTTTTTTTCCTTAAAACCTATCCATGCGTTAAGACCGCTTGCCTTTATAACGCCGTTACCCGCATTATCTTCATAAACATAATATATACCCAGAACGTTTTCAAAAATTTCAGTATAGGAAAGCTGATTTTCGACAAAGTGCATACTGATTCTTTTCCCCAAAATCTGGTCGAATCGGAACGGATAAAACTCATTTCGTGAAACTAAAAACGCGTTTGCTTTAATATCAATCCGATTAATCGTATTCTCCGCCATAAAAATATATACTGAATCACCGGTAAGCTGTGAGTTATCATACCAGAGAACCGGCACCTCACCTTTTTCATGCGTTTTAAATGTGGTTATAATTTCTGCGGTTTTATCATAGCGGGTAAGGTCATTCACGGAGGCAAAGCTGCCTCGCAATATCCTAACGGAATCCCTGGCCGTAAAGAGTGAAACGGTATCACGGTCCGACTCCATTGTAAAGGATTTAATGATCAGGGTATCAACAGAAAGAAGTGTATCAGCTTCAGAAGAATAAACACTGTCAATCTGGATCAAAAGTGCATTGCCTCTGACCATGCTATATTTCCGCAGCCGATAATCTTCCATATAATCACCATTGATTACAGTATTGTCAGAACGGTTAACAAGCTGAACATTCCCGAAGCAATGGGTAACCTGAGTCCTGCGGTCGTGAGTCAGACTATCCGTACGAATGCGGTTAACACTATCTTCGAGAACAACATTATACTGAGCAACAGCAAATTCATTATCACGAAAATAGACAAGTTCCTCAGCCGTCATAGTAGAAAGACTATCCGAGAGTACTACGTTACTCCGGAAGTCTGCTTTATTTTCCTTAAAGAAGTATTCGCCAATCCTTGCGGAGAGTATTACTTTGCCATCATCAAGAGTAACACCGCGTTCTGAGTAAGCCCGGCGGTCATTACCGTAATAATAACCCTCCGGAGTTTTAATAGTCAAATTATTCTGCCTGACGACCACATTACCCATCAGACGGGCGTTATTTGCTGCCAGATACTGGATTGCCCTTTCGCAGGTAATTACTACATTCCCCTGAGTGAGAACAACATTGCCGGTAACTTCGCGGACGGAAAGTCCGTTTTCAAGCCGACCGGTTAGCTGGTCTCCCGTTACGCTGATCGGACCGCCGGACTGGGTATATACAGGCGTCAAATAAGCAAGAAAGATGTATAAAATGAAAAATCTGAAAACTGTGTTCAAAATGTTGTTATATAATTTATTTTATATATTACATAATTTCTGAGGTACTGATCTGATTCAAAACCGTACCCTTGAATACTTTCGTATCTGGTTGTAATAGTTACAAACTTATCGGTTCGTATTTTCTGCTCACCGTTCCGCCAGATGAGTTCATCGCTCTTAAGAACAACCCCGCTGTCATTAACCGCAACCACATTACCGTAAGCATAGAGGTCTTTTGTCTCATCATCAATCCTGCCTCGGTCAGCAGTCAGCGTTGTTGTTTTAATGCTTTGTTCATTATAAAAATCCACCTTCAGACTTTTTTCGAAAAAAGTTTCTTTGTTTTTATAAAAAACACGGATGTGACCGGAAGTAATCACCGCACGGAGTCCGCTACTGTCAATGAGAAGCACCTCACTGTCCCAGCTTTCCTGATCAGGCAAATCTATGGGTTTGAGGTTGGTGTTAACCTCTGGCTTAATTTTCTCCTGATCGCAGCCGGTCAGAAGAATAAATAAAAGAAACGCCGGGAGAAGCAATCTCATCGTATTTTTAACCCGAGATTTACCAGGTCATGGAGGTGTATGATACCTTCAGGTCCTTTATTTTCATCAACAACAATGAGCGATGTAATCTTGAAATTTTCCATCAACTGAAGTGCACGCGAAGCGAGCACTTCCCGTGTGATCGTTTTCGGAGACCTGTTCATAATATCCTTTGCCTGAAGATGCGTTATCTCCATGGTTTTTTCAAGTAGCCGCCTGAGATCACCATCAGTTATGATACCTGAAAGTTTTCCGCTGTCATCCACTACCGCTGTGGTACCGTAGCGCTTGCTTGATATTTCATAGATAGCATCTTTAAGTGAAGCAGATTCGCGCACAACAGGAATTTGTCTCCCCTTTGCCATAATCTCCTCCAGTCGAAGTGAGAGCCGCTTGCCGAGAGAGCCGCCCGGATGAAGTGAAGCAAAATCCTGCTCGGTAAACCCGCGCATCTCAAGCAATACTACGGATAGAGCATCCCCCATGGCGAGTGTGGCGGTAGTTGACGATGTTGGAGCCAAATCAAGCGGACAGGCCTCCTCAGTCACATCAATAAATAGGTTGATGTCTGACTCACGCGCCATCTTTGAATCCTTATTACTGGTCATGCTTATCAGCTTAATACCCAGCCGTTTCAGCAGCGGTACAAGATGAAGAAGGTCTTCGGTTTCACCACTTTTTGAAAGGAGGATAACAACATCCTCTTTACGAACCATGCCAAGATCACCATGAAAAGCATCAGCCGGATGAAGATATATTGCCGGAGTACCCGTTGAGTTCATGGTGGCAACTATCTTGCGGGCAATAAGACCGGATTTACCCATTCCCGTCAGGACAACTCTTCCCTTGCATTCATATATATACTGAGCTGCTTTCACAAAATCGCTGTTAATGCTGCTAAGAAGCCGAGAAATCTGTTCGGATTCTATACGGATTACTTCTTTTCCTCGTTTTATTATCTGACGTTCAGTCAATGCTTATTACCTTTGAATATTCTGTCAAAAAAACCTGTTTTTTGTTTCTGCGGTGCAGGCGGAGTAATCTGAAGATGTTCAATCTTATTAAACAGCTTGTTGTATTTTATAAATGCTTTAACAATCTTTTCATCACTCACCGTATCAAGCTGAGTAAAGATTTCTTTCGGCTTTAGTTCTCCTTTAAGACCAGCAACAAAACGTATTTCATTAAGCAGGTTTGTCGCCGGAATGATACGGTTAAACTGCGTTTCATACTCAAAAATCCAGAACTGTCGTTTTTCCCGATCGCAAGCCAGCAGCAGTTTATCGCGCATAAGTGGTATCTCTCTTACTTTTTCCGCGCTGCCTGGCAGTTGAACGCCCGGTCTCCAGAGAGAAAGTGTATATGCTGCATCCCCCTTTGCTTCGGGCTGATTCATGATGTCAAACTCTGCCTGACCCTCAACCATGGAATGAAGAAGAAGTTCGGTGCGTGTGCCGTTCTCAATATATACCCCTGCCGAAAAAATACTACCCAGCCCTGAGTGATGTGTATTGACTGTGTTTTCCTCTCCGATGACCAGATTTTCGTGACCAAATCTTCCGTGACCGATTACCCACAGAGCGGCAAGCTGAGTAAAATACTCATTATATACCGCCACAGAGTCAGGTAGAATATACCTGAGATACTTCAGTTCGATTTCAGACAGACGGCGCGGATATATTTGCAATGGGTCAGGCATATTTCCTGATAACAGAGTCAATATCTTTTAATGGTAAAAGCAATTCCTCAAGCGAGGTAAGCTTAAGCTGACTGTCAGAATCACTCATTGCATTTGGAGGATCAGGATGCACTTCGAGAAAGAGACCGTCAATACCTGCGGCCATAGCAGAACTCGCAAGAGTTTTAATATATTCGGGCTGCCCTGAGGTTTTACCTCCCGCACCGGGGAGCTGCACTGAATGTGTTGCATCCATAACAACCGGATAGCCGAGTTTTCTCATTATCACAAACGAGCGCATATCAACCACAAGATTTCCGTAGCCGAATGTTGTCCCCCGTTCTGTCAGCCAGACATTTTTATTGCCCGTAGATGATGCCTTTTCTGCCGCAAATTTCATATCCCACGGAGCAAGAAACTGCCCCTTTTTTATATTCACCACACGGCCTGTTTTACCTGCAGCAAGCAGCAAATCCGTCTGCCTGCACAGAAAGGCAGGTATCTGCAGCACATCAACATACGCAGCGGCTAATACTGCTTCCTCTGCTGTATGTACATCAGTCAGTACCGGAAGTTTGAACTTCTCTTTAACTTCCCTCAGGAATTCAAGTGCTTCAAGATCGCCTATTCCTGTGAAAGAGTCCAGACTGGTGCGGTTCGCTTTTTTATAACTGGCTTTGAATATATACGGTATTCCCAACCGTGCGGTTATTTCTTTTGCGTAATCAGCAACCGCGAAAAGTAAATCTCGTGACTCAACAACACATGGTCCGGCTATCAGGAAAAAACTGTTTCCCTTTGTTATTTTTTTAATATCCATCATTATAAACTTTCAAATAATCCGCCTGTTGCAAGTGGTTTTTGTTTGCCTAATCGCTTATATCCGAGTGGGGTTACTTCACGTCCACGCGGAGTACGGTTAAGAAATCCCTGCTGAATAAGAAACGGTTCATAGACTTCTTCAATCGTTCCGGCATCTTCATTCACGGCAACAGAAAGAGCATTAAGCCCCACTGGTCCACCGCTGAATTTTTCAATGATGGTCATAAGGATATCTTTATCCATTTCATCAAGACCAAACTCATCAACTTCAAGAGCATCTAAAGCAATTTTTGCTATTGCAGGATTTATAGTATCTAAATTATCATAATCAGCAAAATCCCTTGTTCTTCTAAGCAGCCGGTTTGCTATACGCGGGGTTCCGCGTGATCGTTTTGCAATTTCAAGTGCCGCCGATTCTTCTATTTTGACCTGAAGCAGTCCGGCAGAACGGAGGACTATTGTCTGTAACAGTGCAGCATCATAATAATCAAGCCGAAATTTGATTCCGAACCTGTCGCGTAACGGCGATGTAAGCATCCCCGCTCTGGTTGTTGCGCCAACCAATGTATATTTCGGAAGAGTAATTTGCACGCTGCGGGCATTTGGACCAGAATCAATCATAATATCTATCCGGAAGTCTTCCATCGCTGAGTAAAGAAACTCTTCAACAACCGGGCTGAGACGGTGAATTTCATCAATAAAAAGCACTGCTCCTTCTTCCAGATTGGTAAGAACACCTGCTAAGTCCCCCGGCTTTTCAAGCACGGGGCCAGATGTTACTTTAATGGGTTTATCCATTTCGTGCGCAACTATGTTGGCAAGGGTGGTTTTTCCTAATCCCGGAGGACCAGTCAGAAGTATATGATCAAGCGCTTCTCCCCGCTTACGGGCAGCGCCAATAAATACCTTCAGATTATTGACAATTTTTTCCTGTCCCTTAAATTCATTCAATCGCGAAGGGCGAAGTGCTGAATCTACCTGCACATCTTCGGCAAGCGGATCAGGAGTTGTATTTTTTGATTTTCTGCTCACAAAACTTTTACGAAGTTACAAGTTGTCTGTTTTTGAAATTCAGTTTATTAAAGATAATTACCATGGCTATCATCAGAACTATCATGATGAGGGCTGAGATTACCGTTTCAATCGGAGTAAAAGCACCTCCTATAAACTTGTTGATACCAACACTCCACGGACTTCCGTAAAGTATTACCAGGTGAACAACATAAATAAGCAGAGTATTTCTACCTAAGAGAACTACTGTTTTTGGTATATCCCGTACTCTGATTGAAGCCAGAATAAAAAGCGAAGTTACAATGAGGACTAACCCCAATCTTAAAAAGACCAGTGCAGGGCTATGCATCCAGAAAGTTGATTTACCAGTACTGGCGACTTCGAGCAAATCAGAAGCAAATGCTGCCGCAAGAAGCATCACTCCTGAAATTGCAACTATAACGCCAAGTTTTCTTTCTTCATGAATACGTCCTGCTTTTGCAAGAAAACTGCCAAGAATTCCGCCAGCATATATATATGCCAGCCAGGGGAAAATGGTAAACAGAGAACCATGATTCATGTCCAGATAATTTGCAAACGAAACATGCATATATTCTGACCAGTTCACATTAAGCACATACGGAGCGCTGAAAACTGTAATAAGAAGCCCGGCACCTAACATATATATATCTTTGATTTTAAACTTTTCAGCCAGATAAAGATGCAGCAGTAGAAACAAAAGACCAAAAGCAATAATTTGCAGAACATCTGCTGCCAGGAAAAGCTTCCACATCTGACCCGGCAATGAAAACAGGTAAAGCGGATTACCAGTCGGCAGTTTTAAAAGATAGCCGATAAACAGCAGGAGCAGAGCGCGCTTGAACCCCTTATAGAATCGGGGATTATCCGCAAACCCGGCTGACTGCAATCTAAAAAGATAGGTAAAGGTTGTACCTGCCGTAAACATAAACAAGGGGGCGGTCATACCCCGGTTAAAATTCCAGATGCTGAAAACAAATGAGTCCAGAAGCCGGTACTCCTTACCCAGCAGGACATCAATAGTATGACCCTGCACCATATTCAGGACCGCAAATGCCCGTATCAAATCCAGGAAAATGACCCTGTTTCTTTTGGCTGTCTGAGTCATCCGGCTCTTGGTTAGTTAAGCGGTTTCAGCTTAACAATCATCTCAATTTCAACAGCCGAGTTTTTTGGAAGACCGGCTGCACCTACCGCTGAACGGGCGTGTTTGCCTTTGTCACCAAAAATTTTCTCGAGCAGTTCGGACGCGCCGTTTGCCACAGCCGGCTGATCGCCGAATCCAGCCGCCGAATTAACAAAAACGGTGAGTTTTATTATCCGGTCTATTGCATCAAGTGAGCCAGCCACTCCTTTTACTGCCGCAAGGCAGTTCAGACAGCATATTTCAGCGGCTTTTCTTGCATCTTCCGCGCTTAGTTCTGTTGGGACCTGTCCTGTATAAAGAATTACACCATCCTGAAGCGGTACCTGACCAGAGGTGAAAACCAAATCACCTGTCTGTATGGCAGGAATGTATGCAGCTAATGGTTTTGCGGGCGCGGGAATGCTAAGCCCAAGGGATTTAATTTTTTCTTCTATTAACATCTGTCTTCTTTTCCTATCTTTAAAGCTGTTTTGAAGATAATTCAGTGAACATCCCGCAGTATATTTTGAATGTCTGAAATTAAATTTAACGAATTTATCGCTATCGTGAAACGACTCCGTAAAGAATGTCCGTGGGACAGAGAGCAAACCAACGATTCCATAAAAGCAAACACCCTGGAAGAAGCGTTTGAAGTTGTCCACGCTATTGACGAGGGTGACTATAATGAGCTCAAAATGGAGCTGGGAGACCTGCTCCTGCATGTGGTATTCCATACTATAATGGCGGAGGAAAAGCAAGAATTCACGGTGAACGATGTAATAGACTCGATTACCGAAAAACTAATAAGACGACACCCTCACGTTTTTGCTGAAACCGAAGTTGCAGATTCAACCGAAGTGAAAAAGAACTGGGAGACCATAAAGCTTTCTGAGGGAAGAAAATCACTACTTGAGGGAATTCCTTCTGACCTGCCAGCCCTACTAAAGGCGCATCGCATTCAGGAGAAAGCTTCAAAAGTCGGGTTTGACTGGAGCCATAAAGATGAGGTCTGGAAGAAAGTAGCTGAAGAACTTAACGAGTTCAGAGAAGCTGAGGCAGGAGGTGACAAACAAAAAACTGAGGAAGAGTTTGGGGATCTGCTGTTTGCTCTGTCAAATTACTCAAGATTCATTCAGGTCAATCCGGAGGACGCACTCAGGAAGGCAACAACAAAATTTATGAAGCGCTTCAGATATATAGAGGAAGAACTCAGAAAAAAAGAAATCCCTCTTGCCGAAGCCGGACTTAAACTGATGGATGAGTTATGGGAAGAAAGTAAAACTAAAGAATCACTTTAAGGAAGTTTTATCCTGATATCTTTCATAAGCATCAATTATATCCTTCACTAATTTATGGCGGACAACATCAGATTTTTCGAAGTAAATAAATCCAACACCTTCAATACCCTGCAAAATTTCCTTTGCTTTTATAAGACCGCTTGCTGTTTTTGAAGGCAAATCAATCTGAGTGATGTCACCTGTTATGATCGAACGGGAATTTGCACCAAGACGCGTTAAAAACATTTTCATCTGAGTATCAGTTGAGTTCTGTGCCTCATCCAGAATCACAAACGCATTATTCAGAGTTCTGCCTCGCATATATGCCAGAGGTACTATTTCTACAATACCTTTCTCTATATAAGACTTAAGTTTTTCTGTAGGGAGCATATCATCGAGCGCATCATACAGAGGACGAAGATAAGGGTCAATCTTTTCTCTGAAATCGCCTGGAAGGAATCCCAGACTTTCACCAGCTTCAACTGCCGGCCGTGCAAGGACGATTTTTTTTACAAATCCATTCTTTAATGCACTCACGGCAAATGCCACAGCAAGATAAGTTTTACCGGTGCCCGCCGGTCCGATTGCAAAACAAATATCGTTTTTACGGGCTATCTGAAGATAGGCGACCTGACCTGCCGTTTTGGCTTTGATAACATCATTTTTTGTATATAGAATAATGGAATCAAAGTCCTTGTCATTAACCATCTCCTTCCCCTTGCCAACCAGTTCAACGATCATTGCTACATCGCGTTCTGAAAGTTCCCCTTTTGTGTTCAGTACAAAAGCCATCTCCTTGAGCAGCTTTTCAACAATTTCAACTTCCTGCTGAACACCCCGGATAAGGAGTGACTCACCGCGTGCAATCAGGGTTGTGTTATATCTGTTTTCGAGGAGCCGCAGGTTGTTGTCATTAAACCCAAAAAAGGTAAGAAGGTTAATTCCCTCAAGCGAGAAACGTTTTTCAAACTCAGCCATATATACCTTTAAAATTAAAATGCCCCGGCTGCCCTAAAAGGCAGCCAAGGCATAAATACAATTATCTTAACAGCGAAGACAAATTACTGCACTGGTGCAGGTTTGTAGTTGCTTCTCAGTTTGTCGTACTTTTCTTTTTCGTCAGCGGTCAGAGCCGGAATGGTGAAAACCTGCTGAGGATAAATGAGATCAGGATTCTTGATCTGGTTTCTGTTTGCCTGATAAATTTTAGGCCATGCAAAACCGTTGCCATAGAATTCTTTTCTGCGTGCGATATACCAGAGGCAGTCGCCTTTTACAACCGTGTAGTTGTTATCTGATTCAACTTTTGCAGTTTCTTCTACCCAGTCATTAAGCATTTTCTGCATCTGATTGTGTACTCTGTCATAGAATTCAGGAAGAGCACTTATTTTGTTTGCTTTCAGAGCGTCAAGATCTTTCTGTCTGTCTGCCTTCGGGCCTTCTTTTCTTCTGATCTTTCCTTCAAGCTCGTTAACTGCTTTACGGAAATTATCTACTTCAGCTTTTTTTGCACCAACCATTGCATAAGCATCATCCATACAATCTTCGTAGGACTGCATCTTTGAAAGCTGATTGTTGAGGTTGCTGATATCAGAGTTAAGAGTCTCAATCTCTTTCTGGAGTGAGGTTACTTTTGCTCTGTTTTTGTCCATTTCATTCTGCCACTCTTCAACTGTCATCTCTTGATTCTGAGCATAGAGATTCAGGCTTAAAGCGAGAACGAAAACAAATGCGAACATTCTATTGAATTTCATGTTTTTTCCTCACTTTCCTTATTTATTCAGTTTCTGTAAATTAGCCTGAGTTTCCTGCTTAATCTTAGCGCACTCTTCAAGCTTTTTGTTTTTATCAGAGATTTCTTTCTCCAGCCGTGCTCTCTGTTCTTTCAGACCATTAACCTGCTTTTCAAGTGAGCTGACTTCATTTTTGAGTGACTGTAACTGAGCTAACTGCTCTTCAGTAACTCCGCCGCAACCGGCAAAGAAGGAAGAAATTCCGAAAACACCTATCATCGCGATCGTTCTCAGAGATTTTCTCATCGTTGGATTCCTCCGTTTATGTTGATTAATATACTTAACTAAATTCTATGCTTTTGACCGGGTCTTTGCCCGCATTAAAATCGTTAAAATCTATAAATAGATATACAAATATAAGCGGACTTTCCCGTAGAGTCAATTTAAATCGAACTTCACTGCAACGAAATCACATAATTTGCCATTTTTCGACTTTCAGAGGCAAAAATAGTCAATTTCTCCGAATTTTAAGGGAATTAAGCCATCAACTCAGCCATTTGAGAGATACTCCTGAGTATCGGCTATCAGCCCTCTCTCAACAAAGCTGGAGAAACCGTTTCCGGCGATTATAATATGGTCCAAAACCTTGATCGAAAAGATATGCCCCCCTTTTACAATCCTGTCGGTAATGCTTATGTCTGCCTTACTCGGCTCGGTGTTTCCGCTTGGGTGGTTGTGGAGCAGAATGATGGATTTGGCGCTGCACTCAATGGCGAACTTAAATATCTCACGCGGATGCACCACACTGGCATCTAAATGACCGGAGGAAATGAGCTTTGTGGAAATTATGCTGTTCGCGGCATTGAGCGCTATTACATAAAACTTTTCAACCATTTCAGTCTTTAATTCTGAGCTGAATTTATTAACGATATACTCAGGGGAGGTAACCCGAACATTCGGATCTTCATACCGGTCGTCCGGCTTGACACGGCGCGCAATCTCAAAAGCGGCCAGAAGTGTGGCTGCCTTATCAGCTCCAATTCCCTTGTGTTCTCTCAGCTTCTGGGCAGATCTCACCTGGGAAAGAATCGTCAGGTTCTTATGCTCAAGAATCAGACCCCTCGCCAAATCAAGGACTGACTTGTTTTTTGTCCCTGTCCTGATCAGAATAGCAAGTAACTCTGATTCTGAGAGTTTGTCAGCCCCGTATTTAAGCAGTTTTTCCCGGGGTTTGTCATCAGCCGGGAAATCTCTGAACTTAAGCGGCTCTTCATTTTCGCTCATCGGCTCACCCTGAAACGGTCAATCAGTTCAAAACCGTCATTTTTATATTTGAAAAAAATCATATATCGGTTGGTTCTGCCGTCTCCAAAGTTGAGGGAATTATGGAATCCGTCAAAATTTGTCTCTTTCTTAAGGACATCGGTCAGGTTTGCATCCTTGTTTTTTTCGATGAGCGGAAGCAATCCGGCTAAAAGGTCATAGCCATAAAAGTGATTTCTTAGCGGCTCCTCACCGGTAAGTTCGTAAAACTGTTTGGCAAATTCCAGGTAAGCAGGTGATGCATACTCTACAAAATAGTCTGATGAAATCACAAGATTTTCGACCAGAGACTGATTAAGCGCCAGTTCTTTAATCGAGAACCAGTCCTGATTTCCGTAGAGATTTGTTTTCAGGTTTGCCCTGCTGAAGGAGTTATTCATCACGGAAATAAATTTTTTATCAGCGAACGGAAAGAACAATCCTTCCGTTCCGGCTGAAATTTGGACAGCAAGATTTGCAGTTATTGACTGAATTTCGCTCCCGCTTGAGGAAACCGGCTCGAAGAGAGTAACCTTACCTCCGAGTCTCTCAAATTCCTTCCTGAAAGAAAAAGCGACCAGCGAGGCATAAGTCTGATCCTGATAGATAACGGCAATTCTTCTTTTCCCCTCAGTATATATAAGGTACTGCGCCATCGATTCCCCTCTGATCGAAAATGAAGGGTTTGCCTGAAAAAACCGCTGATGCGATATGGTAAGACTGTCATCAGTTGCAGTGGGAGAAATAACCGGTACATCAAGATCGTGCAGCAGGTAACAGAGCGTGTTAGTCTCGCTGCTGAAAAGAGAACCGACAACCGCTTTTAGTCCCTCGATCTGTTTTATTTCTGAGGCGATACGAATCAGTTCAGAGTTCTCTCCTCTGGTATCGTAGATAACAATGCCAACATTGGATGTATTCTCACGGTTGAACTCATCAACAGCGAACTGAATTCCGCTGAGAACCTGTGTACCTGCGGTGTTTGTTTCACCGGTTTCACCAATGGTCAGGGGCAGGACAACCGCAACTACTCCAATCCGCTGATCAGCATCCCCCCCGAAAATTTCCTTAAATGTTAGCAGCAGTTCTGAGGTTTTTTCGTGAACCAGTGAACCGGGTGAAATCTGAAGTATTTCAAGAAGCAGCTTGTGTGCCTGCTCAGCTTTTCCGGTCTGAATCAGTTTCTCTGCAAGTGCAAGAGTCAGAAACTGGACTTCCTGACTTCCTTTTAAGAGATCAATTTTTCTTTTTAAGTATTGCTCATCAATAAAGTAAATCGCAAGATTTTCAAGATTTGTAAAAAAACTTACCGTGTCTTCACGACCGCTCAGGAACGGAAATGTCTGGAGAAGATACTCAAACGACTGATTGAACTCTGTGAGGTTATAAGAAATCTCACTGCGCAGAAATACAAATTCCTTTCGAAGATTGATATCCAGTCCGGTAGTGTCAACTTCAGAAAGAATTTTGTTTGCTTCAGAGGTTTTTCCAGTTAACAGATTATACCTTGTTAAAAGCAGAGCAGCGGAGGATGCTGCTTCACGGACTTCAGATTTTTTGAGAAATTCAAGGATTGGCAGTGCTTCAGCATATCTCGCCTCACTGAGATAACGGGATGCCTGGAGCAGTTTTACCGCATTCAGAGAATCAATCTGAGCAGTCTGGCTGGATAATACCACTGCAGTTTGAAAAACAAGTAACAGGAAGACATTAAGTATTCTCATTAATATTTTTTCGCTATTATTTCCAGTGCGTGTTTTGCTTTACTATTTTCAGGGTCAGAGTCCAGTATCTCAAGATATTTTCGCCGGGCATAAGCATACTTTTTTTCATAAAGATAAGCATCCGCCTTCCAGAAACTGATTTTACGTTTTTCTGCCGGAGCTGCAAGGGCTTCATATTTTTCAATTGCCTTTAGTGCAGTAGCTCCTTCTTTGCTGTGAAGCATAACGGTGATTGCCAGAGCAAGCATTTTTTTATTTTCAGGCAGCAGGGCGAGAGCTTTAACAGATGAGCGCAGTGCATGTTCGGTCATGTCACATTTCATATAAACATACGTGAGAAGCCGGGCAACACGCGGATTGTCTGAAAATAAATCAGCCAGACTCTCAATAAGCGGTACCGCCTCATGGTGCATTCCGGTTTTCGCATAAACTAAAGAAAGATAATAGTACGAAACTGAATGAATCCCCTTTTCTTCATTTCGCCTGATGTAGTACTCAAAATATCTTTTTGCCGCCTTAAGATTACCTGACCGGAACGAACAATAACCGCTCAGAAGCGCCAAATTGGGATATCTTGAAACCTCGAGCGAACGGAATACCTTAAGAGCTTTGTTCCATTTCTTTTGGTGAAATAAAAATCTGCCGTAAGCCAGAACCACCCATTCATCATCCGGGTTTGCATCAAGATACTGCAGATATGCTTCGTGAGCAAGGCGATTTTTTCCCTGCTGTATATAGCACTCAATCAGGAGTTCGGTTATACGAAACTCTCCTGAAAATTCGGCTTGAGCACCCTGCAGAAGCTGAAAAGCATGAAGAAGATCACCGGAGTCCAGAAATGCCCGGATCTTCTTTACCTGATGATCAAGTTTGTAATTGGGAGCTGGTTTTAAGCGTATTATTCCCATTCAATAGTAGCCGGTGGTTTAGAACTGATATCATAGACAACACGGTTTATCCCCTTGACTGAATTAATTATCTGATTTGATACATCAGCGAGGAACTCACCGTCAAAGCGGTACCAGTCCGCCGTCATACCATCCTGTGAGGTTACAGCACGCAAGGCAAGTACATTTTCATAAGTACGCGCATCACCCATTACGCCGACTGACTGCACAGGCAACAGAACTGCAAATGCCTGCCAGATTTTGTTGTACAGTCCTGACTTTTTCAGAGCAGAAGTATATATATCATCTGCTTCCCTCAGAACATCCAGTTTTTCAGCAGTGATGTCACCAAGTATTCTCACTGCAAGCCCGGGTCCGGGAAATGGATGCCGTTCAAGAAAATCAGCCGGGATACCAAGTTCAGCACCGATCAAGCGGACTTCATCCTTAAACAGTTCTCTGAAGGGCTCAATCAACTTTAAATTCATTTTTTCAGGAAGACCGCCCACGTTATGATGTGTTTTAATTTTGTGAGAAGTACCCCTCAATGAAACTGATTCAATCACATCGGGATAAAGTGTGCCCTGCACTAAAAACTCAATTTCACCCGCCTTTTTTGCTTCTTCTTCAAATATCTCAATAAAGGCATTACCGATAATTTTCCTTTTCTTTTCAGGATCAGTCACTTTGGCCAGCCGGCTGAGGAAGATATCGGCGGCATGCACGAATGAAACATGAAGATCAAGCTGTTCGTTAAACAGTTTGAGAATCTGACTGCTTTCATCTTTACGCATGAGACCGGTATCTATATGAAAGCAAAGGAGATTTTCTCCGATGGCTCTTTTCATCAGCACCGCAGCAACGGTAGAGTCAACCCCGCCGCTGAGCGCAAGTACCACTTTTTTCCCCTCCGTCTGCTTACGGATTGATTCAATTGCGTGAGATATAAAGTTACCCGGAGTCCAATCGGGCAGCGCGTTGCAGATGCCAAACAAAAAATTGCTAATTATCTGCATCCCCGCGGCTGTATGATGAACCTCAGGATGGAACTGCACACCATATATACGCTCCGCGTCATTGGCAATTACACAAAATGACGTGTTATCAGTTGAAGCTATATTGCTGAAGCCAGCCGGAATAGCTGTTACTTTATCCCCGTGGCTCATCCATACGGTTGAATGATGACCGACAGAATGAAGCAGCGGGTGATCTTTTTCTTTTGTCAGAACAGCTTTGCCATACTCCCGTGCTCCGTCATTTTCAACCACTCCGCCCTTTAGATAACAGATAAGCTGAAGTCCGTAACAAATGCCAAGTACGGGAATGCCTTCCTGAAAAATTCTCTGGTCAATAAGAGGTGACCCCTGGTCATATACACTCACCGGACCGCCGGATAATATTATCCCTGCCGAATCCTTCAACGAAAGTTTCTCATACGGCATTGTCGCGGGAACAATTTCCGAAAATACTTTCAGTTCACGAATCCGCCTGGTAATAAGCTGAGTGAACTGAGAGCCAAAATCTATAATTAGTATCTTTTTGGAACTCATGATCAAGGTAAGTAATGTATATAAACAAAACTGCCGGACTTAATCAGCCCGGCAGTCTTTCAATTCAGTTGCCTGTCAGTGCTGCGTAGGTGCCGCTGTCAAGTAAACCCTCCAGATCAGAAGGACTGGTAATCTCAATCTTTATCATCCAGCCCTCGCCATAAGGGTCAGTGTTAACTTTATCAGGGCTGCCATTGAGGTTCTGATTTATTTCCAGCACTTTGCCGGAACATGGTGCATAGAGATCAGAAACTGTTTTTACAGCTTCGATCGAACCAAAAATTTCTCCTGATTTAAGTTCGGAAAGTGAAGGATTGATGTCAACAAACACAACGTCTCCAAGCTCACCCTGAGCATATTCGGTTATGCCGATAACACCGGTGTTACCTTCTATTCTAATCCATTCGTGATCTTTTGTATATTTTAATTCGGCTGGGAAGTCCATAATTGCTCCGTTAATTCGATTTGTTCTTGAGAAATTTATCTATAAATGAAGTATCAAAGTTGCCTGAAAGAAAGCGTTCATCCTGCAGAACTTCAAGGTGGAAAGGTATAGTTGTCTTAATATCTTCCACAGTGAATTCTTCCAGGGCACGTCTTGCTTTGGCGATGGCACGCTGACGGTCTTTGCCCCAGACAATCAGTTTTGCAACCATTGAATCATAATATGGAGGAATGACATAGGACTGATATATATGAGAGTCAATCCTGACCCCCATGCCTCCGGGGAAGTGGAGCGAATCAATCTTGCCCGGTGAAGGACGGAAATTATGATCCGGATCCTCGGCGTTTATTCTGAATTCAATAGCATGACCCTTCGGTTCACCGGGAGCCGATTGCAGTGGTTCCCCCATTGCGACAAGTATCTGCTCTCTGATAAGGTCAACATCATAGATCATTTCCGTAACAGGGTGTTCAACCTGAATACGGGTATTCATTTCCATAAAGTAAAAATTCTTGTGCTTGTCAAGGAGGAACTCAATGGTTCCTGCCCCTTCATAGTTGACTGCTTTTGCACCGAGCACTGCTGCCTCACCCATTCTTCTTCTGAGGTCCGGGTCAACAATAGGAGAGGGTGCTTCTTCAATCAGTTTCTGATGCCTTCTCTGTACGGAACAGTCGCGTTCACCGTAATGATATACATTTCCGAAAGAGTCCCCCATAATCTGAATTTCAATATGTCGTGGCTCTTCAATGTATTTTTCAATATATATATCCGGGTTGCCAAAAGCTGCTTCTGCCTCGGTTCTGGCCATCTGATAAGCATTTTCAAGTTCACCCTCTTCCAGAACCACACGCATCCCTTTTCCTCCGCCTCCTGCAACTGCTTTGATGATTACCGGAAGCCCCATTTCCTGCGCAATCCTTTTAGCTGTCGAAAGATCGGGAACTACACCGTCACTCCCCGGAATAACCGGCACACCATTTTTTTTCATGGTATCTTTTGCCATAGCTTTGTCCCCCATCATATTAATCATGTGGGGTGATGGACCGATAAATTTAATTCCTGAATCAGTGCAAATTTCAGAAAAGTTGGCATTTTCAGAAAGGAATCCATAACCGGGGTGTATTGCGTCAGCACCGGTTATCTGAGCAGCAGAAATAAGCAGAGGTATTTTAAGGTAACTTTCCTTACTCTGAGGGGGACCAATGCAGACTGCCTCATCAGCGAAGGTAACATGGAGAGAGTTCCGGTCAGCTTCTGAATAGACGGCCACGGTTTTGATGCCTAACTCTTTGCAGGTTCTTATAACGCGGAGGGCAATCTCACCTCTGTTGGCAATCAGAATTTTTTTAAACATCCTCTTACTCAGATCTCAATCAGGAAAAGCGGCTGATTATATTCAACCGGCTTGCCGTTTTCAACCAGAATTTTAACAATTTTGCCAGAGACGTCAGATTCGATTTCATTCATCAGCTTCATCGCTTCAACAATGCAGAGCACCTGTCCTACTGAAATCTCGTCACCTACCTTAGCATAAGAATCTGCATCGGGTGCAGGAGCGCGATAAAAAGTGCCTACGATCGGGGATTTAACTTCATGGAGATTTCCGGGCAAGTCATCTTTGGCTTTAGCAATCGCTGCCGCCGCCTCATCGGCTGGTCTTAGATGGGCATGCTGTGACGCAACAGGCACAGGGAAAGGAGGTGCCGGATGCTGGGTGGCAGCGTAATGAACCGCACCGGTATTTTTGGAGACCTTTATCCGGGTGTTTTCCTCCTCAATTTCCAGCTCAGTTATACTACTGTCTTCAACAATTTTTACAATTTTTTTCAGGAGATTAATATCCATGTTGATGCCCTGCTAATAATATTTAAACATGAAACAAGAGAAATGGCAAAATACACAATTTTGCCATTTTTCTCATTTTTTTAATAAAACAGGTACAAAAGTAACAAAAAATTGCGATTTTTCGTAAAAATCGTCAAAATTTGATACTTACTGAAATATGCTGTGCATTCTGAAGCCGCCCAAAATCCTGGTATGCGTAGTCCAGATAGAGAAGTGCCGCATTAAACAACCGGGTATTAAAGCCAAAACCGAAGGTTAACCCCTGTTCTCCACCTTCTTCAAAAAGGGACTTCATACCGGCTCTGAAAAACACTGTTTCATTCCAGGCATATTCCACGCCGCTATTTACCACCTCGGTGTTATCATTAGGGTGAACAGCATCAATTGCAGCAGTAACTCTCTGATCCTGAGTTTTTAAAAAGTCTGCAGCAATTCCCACTCTGAAGGTCAGCGGGAGTTCAAACTCCTCTAGTTCCACTAAAGTATTAATCTGATTTCCGATACCACCTCCCACGTGAACTATCCGGTAGAGGTCTCTGCCTTCCATCTTCATTTTAGGACCAAAGTTGGATATAGATGCACCAATCCGGAATTCATTCAGCAAAGGGATGGTATAAAGAGTACCGATATCTAAAGCCAGAGCCGATGCGGTTTCATTATAGAGCTTTTCTCTTATATACTTTCCGTTAAAGCCAATGGAAAAATTATCAGTAAGAGCCCTTGCATAACTTATACCAACCATCAGGGTACCGTAATTAAAGAACTCACCTGTACCTTCCGGCTGATCAATAGTACGCACCTTCATTTCTCCCATTGAAAGGACAGAAACAAATACACCAACCGTTCCAAGCTCCGGAATTCCCGTGGCAAAAGATGCATAATCATAATTCACATCAGCAATCCAGTCAATATGATTGAAGTTCGCCTCACGTGAGTATATATGAGCAATACCGGCCGGATTCCAGTACATGGAATTAAGATCACCTTTGAAAGTTGTGAATGCACCGCCGAGACCGAGCGCGCGGGAGCCAACGCCTATCTTAAGAAACTGCGCGGCTGTTGTGCCCGTTTTATTGGTCCCTGACTGTGCAAAAACTGCTGATACGGTCATTAAAAGAAGAATGAGAGTCTTTCCTATAGTTTTCATATTCATTCCTCCTACTTGATAAGTGCAAATTTTACAATTTTCTCACCAATGCCAGGGGCATCAATGTGAGCAAAATAGACTCCGTAAGAAACACTGAAACCGTCTTCGTTAAGAAGATTCCAGAATTCCTGGGCGCGTTCAGTTGTTCCCTCGTGATCTATCTTTTTCACCAGTTCACCCGCGAGAGTATATATCCTGATCGTACAGCGCAGAGGCAGATTCTCAAAGTATATTCTTCGCTCACCTCTGGTCTTGCCAGGCAGGGCGTTTGTCGGTTCAAGTTCATTGAACCCGACATAAGGGTTAGGAACCACATAGATATTATCAAGAGCTGCCTGACCATTCGGCTGAGAATACATCCCCCCTTTAACAGTGAATGAAAGCTGGTCATTACTCCTGTAGGGGCGGAAAGTTCTGAGGTAGAACTTATCACCATCAGACGGAGCTTTAACACCGGCAGTGGTATCAACCGGCGGTTGAAGTACAACACCCCATCCAACAGTATCGGTCTCAGTTCCGTTAACTCCTGTTTTAAAGAGCACTATTTCTTCTCCTGGATCCCATCTCTGATTGCGCGGCGGCACGGCTTCATAAACATAAGCCCATACACGTTGCGGTACTGAGGTTGTGATATCCTTCACCGTAAAGTTAACGGGGGCAGACATCAGACGGTTATTGGAACCAAGAAATTTGGCCGAATCAACAGGTGTCGAAGAAAATGTTATTTCATAGTCCGCAGGAAATTTATCTTTACGCAGCGGCAGATTTGAAAGACGGACGAGGTACCTGAAATTTGTATTACCCGCAACCCAGCCGGAAGAAATTGAATCGTAATCAATAACCGGATAATCATTGATTTTGATATTCATTCCGCTGAAAATCGGATTGCCATCTTCTGCTTTCAGGAGCGTACTCTGAAAAACAGCGTAATGTTTATACGTTACACTGTATGTCGCGCTCAGCGGCATTGTTGAAGTACCGGTCCTTCTGACAATTCCTCTGAGATAATCAACTTCATAGTCGGAACCCTCGGTATATATAGCACCGTCAGGTCCTTTAACTACAAAGCCAGATGCTTTATCAATGGCAAGTTTGGACAGCTTAGTAAAATTTGTGTCAAAAAAGACAACATTATCTGTATGGTCAGACATGTCAAGCACCGAATAATTCTTAAACGGCAGCGTGTCAAACGGCGAATAAAGCTGATCCGAAAAAGTAACACGGAAATTTCCGTTTTCCGGTACCTGCAGATCATCTATAAGTGAAAGTTTAATCGGACCATTACCAATGCCTGCTTCATGATTCAACGGTACATCTGAAACCACCGGCGGCGTATATCCTTGCGTCCGCGGACCCGGGATGATCATGAGTGTATTATCATCAAACTCATATTGCCCGGTTATCGGATTAAGGGTTATCTTCCTTGTAGTCTCAGTTGGTGGAATACCAACAGAGTCACCATGATCATAAGCAACCAGCGCATAAAAATATGTCTGACCGTTAATGACATTATTTGAATCAACATAACTGTGCACCAGACCCAGGTTGCTTCCGAGAAAATACTGAATACCTCTGCCGAGGAAACTTACCGGATGATAACCTTTCCACCAGTCAGCTATATTGGCTGACCAGCTTCCGTTGGTATTTATGTCAATAAATGGTTCACCCGCATCATATTTTTTATTTCCGTTCAGGTCGGTGAAGGGTTCATCTCTTCTGTCAACATCCCACTTAGCTTCGGTACCGTCAATGTCCTTAAGCGGGGTTGAAAAGAAAGCGTTGCCTTTTCCGTCAGTTACGGTTTGAATATCACTAAAAGCATAATCTGTGCTTCTGTATAGAACGTAACCTTCAAAATCACTGCCGGTGAGCGGGTCACGGCTTAATTCCGATTCCGAATCCCAGTAGAGGGTGACTTTTTTATCATCCGCAATGGCTGAAATCTTTGGAGTTTTCGGCGGTTTGAAGAAACGGTAATTCGCGTTATATATACGCTGAACTGTTTCTGCCGAGATAAGCAGATCATCAAGTGTTTCACCAAACAAGAGTGACATAGAGATGCGTCTTATTTCCTGCTTTTTCAGTTTAATGACGCCAGAACCAAAAATAAAGACGATATCAGTATTCTGGATGATATCACCGAAGTTACCGGCGCGGATTCGGTTCCACATGGACTCATCATTGGAAACTTTATCCTGATTCCAGCTCCAACTGTTAAAGCTGGTAAGCCCTATCTGGTCAGCTTCATCAAGGTCAGTATATTCAAAATTCGGTTCACCCGGTCTGAGAGGATCAAGTGTTCCGTTTGTGAGAATTGCCCCGGCTGTAGCCAGACCGTCCCCTTCGCCAAAATCACCGGTATTCATAATTCCGTCAATACCAACATCGTCAGTTATCGGATTCCAGTCACCGTCGTTGTCAATACCGTCTGACTGTGACTCATCTGTCATGCCATCACCGTCGTTGTCAATACCGTCAATCGGATTACCCGGACTTTCAAGGAACTTGGAAGCAACATATCCTACTTTTACACCCCGGTCACCTTTTCCGTCAGGGTCAAAGAAATAAACCATGCTTCTTGAGTAAACAGGGATATTCTCGACACTATGATTACCGTCATAGTCATAAGGAGGCACAAAAAGTCCGTTATCATCTGTGTTCTCAGGTGAGCCGCCCCCGACATCGCAGTCTCCGTATATACCGAAGTAAACCGAATCAAGATCTTTCTGACTTACATTGGTTACCGTATATACAAAGAAGATACTGTTTTCAGCGAGTGTGTTGCTCCACTGCAGCGCTCTTCCGTCAACCTGCACACCAAGTCCGCGCAGGAGTGTATCTGTGGGATAGGGATAATAAGGGAACTCCGCGTTATGGCGGTCATCCATTGCCCAGAAAACTTCCAGATCAGCATTGGTGGCATCTAACTCAAGATAACCGGGCCATACATATTTACCGAGGATGGGATTGTACCATTCCCGCGGCCATGAATCCGGCTTTCCGTCATTATCCGCATCAACAGCCGGATTGGAAGCCATAAAATTTGAATTAGGATCACTGTAACCCGGTATCGGCTCAAACATCCACCGCTCACCTGTCGGCGAAACTTCGCGAAGGTTCGGGTAATCCCATAAACCATCCGAAACCACATGAATAAAGTCAAGCGGATTGTTCTGGTTCGGAACTGAAGCCGCAAAAAGAGGGCAGAATTGGAATATATACGAAGACCCGCGCCAGACACCATTATTCACTCCTCTGAGCAGGTCATATCCGGGTGCAATAGCTCCGTAATTATAAACATCAGTCTGCACTTTATTACCATTCATGAAGTAACTTTTTCTTCTCTCATGTGCCTGACTGCTCCCCTCCTTATATATCTCACTGCCGTTGTAGCTCTTCCCCTGCTGAGGGGTTGAACTTACCTGCTGGAGCCCGAAGGTTCTGTCTATAAATGATTTAACTGCATTATGTTCTGCATTTCGTTTCTGGTCGGCTGACTGCTGTGCCTTAAGAGGGGTAAGCAGCCCAAAAACAAGCAGATATACCGGAAATATGGTTTTTAATAAAGAACGGATAATCATAAATCTGGATGAAGAATATGTTTTCATAAATTAAACTCGAAGGATACTCCGACACGAACTTCTCTGGGGGGAAAGAAATAATTTGGTCTCTGGAAAAATTCCTGCGGAGAATGAATTCCCGGTACTTTTTCGGAAAGTTCCTGGGTAGTCTTTGTACCGCCTGAGTTCTGGAAAAGCGAATACGTAGCACGTCCGGTATCAAAATAAACTACTCGCTCGTTCAGCGTATCAAACAGATTAAATATCTTAAGGAAAAGATTCAGCCGAACATCAAAGAGAGAAATCGTTTTTTCAGCGAGCAGATCAACTCTGGCGTTTGAAGGTCTTCGCCCACTGTTCGATTTAGCGTAAAGCTGAGTCTGGGTAATCTGTGGTGTATAAGGAAGACCTGTACCGAGCCGCCCTATTACGCTTACATTCCAGCTTCCTGCCTCTCCCACACTAACGGTGGTATTGAGGGTATGGGTCTGATCCCAGGGAAGATATACAACAACTTTTTCACTTTGCCGACCGGATGAGAGATCAAGAAAGAATGCGTCTGCATCGGTATCATTTCCTTCGGCAATCTGAAGTGTATAGTCAAGCGTAACACCGAGCCAGTCGCTCTTGGTTCTTCTTTTTGTTAATGAGAAGGTGAATCCTTTAATTCCGCCGTAGTCTTTATTTACATATTTCAGATAGGTTTTATCTCCTGCCACGCGTACAACCTGAGTGGCAAGCAGATCCCGGACATCCTTAAAGAATCCGGTCACATTAAACGCGATATCTTCGGTTAATTGCTGCTGAAGTCCCAGTTCATAGGTAACAGTTTTCTCCGGATTCAGGTTTGCATTGCCGTAGAGCGGTTGCCCGACAGAATAACTGAACTTAAAGTCAGAGTTCGAGTATAGGTACTGGAACGGAGGTATCTGGAAGAAATGTCCGTACGAAAAATGAATAATGCCTCTGTCAGTAATCGGGAATGAAATACCAAGCCGGGGTGAAATCTGATGCTTAATATCTGCGTCCTTAAGGAGCTCATCCTTGTTTATATACGGTGGTATTTCGGGATCATTCGGGGTGGGGTAAAAGATATTTACCGATGCCTGGGATTTTGGATTAAACATATCATAACGAATACCAAGATTCACAATGATATTGTCATATTCCATCTTATCCTGTACATACGCTGAGAACTCAAACGGTTTTTTTACATAATAATCATGAAAAGCAGTGGTTACCGGCAGTATAGTGGGTTCAAGAAAAAGTGAAGTATCACGTCTGACGGTGAAGTTCTGATAATCCATCTGGTGAGACTTAACTTCAAATCCGGTTTTAATTTCATGATTCAAATCAATCTGAGAGACGATGTCAAATTTGGCGAGCAGCGTCTGTGATTTCTCATAGTTATGATTGTTTTGCGTTCCGCCAAAATAAAACATATAGGGAGCCGGAGTTGTGAGCTTTTCTTCCGGCTGATGACGCGGGTCAGGGCGGAGACCAGCCAGTGACATCCCGGGTTCAAAATCCACCTCACTGCCTGAAGCATCAAGAAGCGGAAACAGGTAGGCAGAAGACTTATTGTAATTATGTGAGCCGCGGAGCGTATAGAAAGTTTTATCACTAATTGCCTGACGAACTTCGATGGAGTTTAACATTCCATTATCATAATAGGTTCTTGTGCCGTCCGGATTATACTTAAAGTTATGGTCGTAACCTTTGCCCGTGGAACCAGAAAGTATCAAATCGTAATTTATTTTAACAGCGGTCCAGGGTTTCAGCGTCAGTTTAAAGGTTGCAGAATACGTTTCATTCCAGCTCATTGGTACTATTGCATTGTCACCGGTAAGAGCAATACGAATGTCGTTAGGATTCATTGGATTCACATACGCAGAATCAGATGTATTATGTTCCCTGATGCCGTAAAGCCAGCCGTCATCATTATCGTAACGCCCTGAAAAAAAGAAACCAAGCATCTTTTCAAGACCCGGTATTGGGCCGCCGAGGGTGAATTCTGAAACATAATTACTGAGAACATTCAGATCGTCAATGTTCGGGAACCGCGAGGTTTCATTACTATAGTGATCTCCGGTATAAAATGAAAACTGACCTGTATATTTTTCTCCCCCCTCTTTGGTAATACTGTTTACAATTCCGCTCATAGCATTGCCGTATTCAGCATTAAAAGTACCGCTGATGACGGAAAGCTCCTGAATAGCATTGGTAGCAAGCTGAACTGTGGCACTGTTATCAAAAGGATTTGAGACCGGAATACCGTTAATAGTATATTGAATCTCACTTGAACGACCTCCGCGGATATGAATACTTCCGTCAACACCCTGAGTAACACCCGCCTGAAGTGTTAAAAGCTGTGAAATGCTTTCAACCGGGAGAGTTTTAATCTGCTGTGCGTCAATAGTTGACTGAGAGGAGGTCAGGTCTTTGCGGACGAGGGGCGCTTTTGCTTCAACAACAACTGCATCAAGCAGAACATCTTCGGAGCTGAGCATTACATCCTGGCGGGTTGTGAAGTCAACGTTAATTTTAACATTAATGAATTTCTTAGACTGGTAACCAACCGCTGAGAAAATTACCGTATATTCTCCCGGTGGTATGTTATTAATGGTGTAGTTACCATTCAGGTCGGTTGCGGCGCCGTAGCCGGTGCCTTCGAGGATGATATTCACTCCGTAGAGTGCCTCACCGGTTGACTCGTCTTTTACCCTGCCGGAAAGTTTTCCTGTGGTTCCGGCGAGCAAAAGCTGAACTGAAAGCAAGCACAGCATTAGTACTTTTTTCATTTATTTCGACTCCTGTTGTTGAAGAGGGACGCATCAGAGATCGAGCAGGTCATAGAAAAATGCCCTGAGATGCAAAACCTAAAAATAAGTAAGCCCTGGGTTTTGACCAAACAATTTGACAGTCCGGCTCACTTAATTTGATCTTTTCCCGGCATGTAATCAATGTATTCTTTCAGCATTCCTGATATTTTATTCCAGTCAACCAGTTGTATATCCTCAATAACAGTATCCACTGCTCCGGGGTGTACAAGTATCTTCTTCATTGACAGATTTTCATTTGAGGATGTAAATCGCCTGAGCACTTTCAGGTAGTCTTTTGTGAATGTCTCTCCCCCTTTGATCTCGATAGCCAGAAGATTCTGACTATTTAGTTCGATCAGGCAGTCAATTTCGCTTCCGTTGCTCTCTCTCCAGTAATAAATAGCTGGTCTTTTGCCGGAATGAAAAAACTGTTTCATCAGATCAGCAATGATAAGATTCTCAAATATTGAACCATACATATAGTGTGTTTTGAGATCTTGGGGTGTGGTTATCCTTAACAGATGACTAAGAAGCCCTGTGTCGTAAAAATATATTTTTGGCGATTTTATGAGACGTTTACTAAAATTATTGAAATATGGTCTCAGGAGAAAGATGATATAACTGCTCTCAAGAACGGATATCCACGCTTTTGCAGTATTCACACTAATACCAGCATCATTTGCCAGTGAACTAATATTAAGAACTTGTCCAGCCCTTCCGGCACAAAGACTTACAAATCGGGTAAACGAATCCATATCACCCACAGCTCTCAGCGACCGGACATCACGCTCAACATACGTTTGTATATAAGACGGGAAAAAATCATCTGCGGAAATATCCTTCTGCCACATTCTGGGGTAAAACCCTGACAACATGGTTGTGATATAATTATTGGTTTTGTTTTCTGGCAGTTCACTTAATTCAAAAGGGAGAAGATGATTGACATTTACTCTGCCTGCTAGTGATTGCGATATTTGCTCGTTCAACAAAAAACTTTGAGACCCAGATAGAATATACTGCCCGGGCGTTCTGCGTTCATCTGATATTGCCTGGATAAAGCTGAACAATTCCGGAATATTCTGAATCTCATCCAGAATAAGACCCGGTCCCTGCTGATTTAGAAATCCCAACGGATCCGATTGAATGAGCAATCTTATGTCAGGGCGCTCAAGATTAAAATACTTAAAATCCGGAAAATTCTGTTTTAATGTTGTGGTTTTCCCTGATTGCCTTGGACCTGTCACCGAAAGTATGGGAAATTGCTCAATCATCTTTTGGAGATGAGAAGTCAGGGCTCTTTTGAAAATAAAAGTATGTAAAATTGCATTCATATTGCAAATTTACATACTTATTTAGAATATGTCAAATTCTGGCCTATCCTTCCAGAAAATAAAACATTAAAAATTCTTCAAAATTGATGAAAATGCCCCCAAATTGCTGAAAAAGTAGATTTTGAGGTGGTTTTAGTACAGAAGAACCACCAAAAACTGGAAATAAAACGGTTAGACCATAAAAAAAGTATGTAATTTTGCAATTCATTTACAAATTTACATACTTTCCCCAGCCGAAAAGTCAGGTTAAAGTTCTGTCGGCCTAAGCACCATGATCCCGGTGTGTTTTTTTATTCCGGCCAGGTATTTTTCAAGGGGGACATCGGTTATCTGCACTTTAAAACCGACCTGAGGTGCGTGCATAAAATGGATTCGCCCTTCAACCTCAATTGCAATCCCTACATGATTAATATCGAGACCGTTTACGCTTGAAGTTATGGCAATCAGATCTCCGTTTTTAATTTTCTTTTCAACGCCGGAAACATCCTTTTTAGGGATATAAAAATACTGCCGGCTGTTAATTTCCTCTTCCGTTTCTTTAATTGCCTTCAGATTTTCCGGATTCCCTTTAATCTGCCTGTAGAGGTTCTGGTTTTCAGTCATGAAAGAAACCTTTTTGATATAAGGCACTCCCCCGATTTCCTTAGTCACATCCTTCACTATTCCCTTGCTCTGATTATCGTGAATCCAGTCGGTAAAATAGTGGAGACGCGAAGGGTACCCATCAATTCTGCCTCCGCGGTACCGTATATACTGAAGTTCTGTCAGATATTCGCTAAAGTCTGACTTTCCCTGCTTTATAAGGCGGGTAAATACAACACAGTTTTCAAGAAAAGTAGTGCAGTCAAGTCCGCGAAGATTAACTACAAGCGATTCATCCCCCGGCTTCTCAAGAGTAAATGGTTCATAATTTACCCCAAGAAAAGACTTGCCAACCTCTGTAACAACATCACCTACAGGAAGCTCGGTCAGATTTTTACTGAGAGCAAGATTGAATTTTGATTTACAAATTTCAATATCCTTCTTATCATGATCCCCTGCAAGGAGTAAAAACGGAGTGAGTAATAACAGAAATATATATTTTAGGTCAGAACGGACCATCGTCATCCTCATCTTTATATTTTTTTAATCCGGCTTCAACACTTTCAGGTATCTGATAACTTTCGCCGGCAAAACTTTCAAATCTGGAGTATTCTCCGATAAAATTAAGATTAATTTCACCTGTGGGACCGTTACGGTGCTTGGCTATGATAATTTCTGCCAGACCTTTCTTGGCTTCCTTTTCCGGATTATTCTTCTGCATATAATACTCCGGACGGTGGATAAACATCACCACATCCGCATCCTGCTCAATAGCTCCTGACTCACGAAGATTTGAAAGCTGCGGACGGTTATCCTTCTGGTTTTCAACTTCACGATTAAGCTGCGAAAGTGCCATGACCGGGATATTAAGATCCTTAGCCATTGCTTTGAGTGACATTGATATATATGCAATTTCGCGCTCACGGCTTTCTGATACCTCCGGTGCACGGATAAGCTGCAAATAGTCAACTATGATAAACTGCACATTATGCTCATACACCAGCCGCCTTGATTTTGCACGTATATCCATAATCGTCTGACCGGCTCCATCATCAAGAAAAATTGGTGAATTCCTCAGCTTGGAAGTTGCTGTTGCGAGTTTTCTGAAATCGTCGTGAGAAAAATTTCCTTTGCGCAGCCGGTTTGAGTCCATCCGTGCTTCTGCCGCTATTAATCTCATCATAAGCTGAATACGGCTCATTTCAAGAGAAAAAATGGCAACCGGGGCGTTACTCAGCACTGCAACATTGCGCATTAAGGAAAGTGCAAGTGCAGTTTTACCCATTGCAGGACGGGCAGCAAGGATAATTAAATCGGATTTCTGAAATCCGTTCAGTATATTATCAAGATCATAATAACCGGATTTAACCGCGTATTTGTCGGTATCCCTGTCAAGCAAATGTTCTATATATTCAAGTGCCTCCATTGCAGCGTTTGACATCTTTACAAAACCTTTGCGGGTTTGTTCCTGAGAAATCTGCATCAATTTGCTGTTCGCGTGATCAAGAATCTGAAATGCGTCATCTTCGCCCAGGTACGCTGCATGTGCTGTTTCATTAGAGACTGAGATTAGCTGACGGAGGATATTCTTTTCCTGCAGAACTCTGGCATAATACTCAACGTTAGCCGCGGAAGTTACATTCTGGGTTAATTGAGCAATATAAGCCACCCCGCCTGCCTGATCAAGTTTCCCCCCCTTTTTTAACTGCTCAATCACCATTACGCCGTCAACCGGCTGTGTCTGGCTGAAAAGTTCGTACACGGCTTCATAAATTAACCGGTTCGCTTCTGAATAAAATGACTCAGAAGTAAGTATTCCAAGCACTTTTGGCACTGCCTGCTGATCAAGTAAAAGGGCGCCGAGAACTTTCTGTTCAACATCCACTGCTGAAGGAGTTACCAATACCCCGTCAATTGCCTCCGGTTCTCTCTGTCTTTTCTTCTTCTGATATCTTTCCATATATACTCGTTACTTAAGCCGGAAGTTCATCGTAAAGTTTTCTGAACTGCTGCACATCAGCCCAGGTATCGCGTTTAAGTGCAGGATTTCTGAGTAATGCTGCGGGATGATATGTTACCATTACCTGAGCAGCACCATAAGTAAATACCTTTCCGCGCATTGATGAAAGAGTCGATTTTTTTCCAAGAAGTCCTAAAACTGCCGTTGCACCAAGCAGCAGAATCAGACTCGGTTCCACAAGTGATATCTGTTTATGCAGATAAGGCATACATGCTTCAATTTCTGCCGGGAATGGTGTACGGTTAGCCGGAGGTCGGCATTTAACAATGTTTGCAATATATATTTCCTCCCGCGTGAAATTAATGGCTTTAAGAATATCGGTAAGAAGCTGCCCCGCCTGTCCTACAAACGGTTCCCCTTTCTTGTCCTCTTCAGCCCCTGGCCCCTCTCCTATGAGCATCACCTTCGCGTTAGGATTGCCACTGCCAAATACAAACTTATTGCGTCCTTTGGC
Organism: Ignavibacteriaceae bacterium; assembly: GCA_020848375.1. Lineage (GTDB taxonomy): Bacteria > Bacteroidota > Ignavibacteria > Ignavibacteriales > Ignavibacteriaceae > H2-BAC3. The sequence continues at coordinate 11,122 of JADLAF010000221.1, read as the reverse complement.
AAGATCACACTTCTGACAGTGATATATCTTCTGTTCAAACTCATACAGTGTGGTGAAATGATTAAAAACCTGAGGAACACCGGAAGGTATAATACGTTCTGTATTTGAGGATACCTCTTGCTTTTTAACAAGAGCCGGCGCTTTAACAGCGGGAATGTCGGTAATTTTCACCTTCACGTTTTCATACAGTAGGTCACCAAAGATCTCCTGCTGTTTTTTAAGCAGGTCAATCAGTTCAGCTCTTTCCATAAGACTTTCTGTAGTCCATGATTTGATCCAGCAGTCTGTTCGCTACTTCGAATTTTGAAGTCCTGCCAATCTCTTTTTTACCACCATCTGAGGTAAAGACCGTCACTGCATTAGTCGGCACCTCAAAACCTGAGCCAGCATCATTCAACGAATTCAATACAATCATATCAAGTCCCTTCTTGCTCAATTTCTTCAGAGCGTTTGCCTCTTCGTTATCAGTTTCCAGGGCAAAGCCAACAATGGTTTTTCCCTGTTTCTGAATTGATGCAATAAGATCGGGATTTTCAGTCAGTGCGATTGAACCGGCGGATGATTCCTTTTTTATCTTTTTATCAGATACGACTGCCGGACGAAAATCAGCCACGGCTGCCGCCATTATGGTTATTTCTGTTCTTCCGGATGACTCAATCAATGCCTTCTGCATTTCAAGGGCCGAACGCACTTTAGTAAATTTCAATTCTGGATAAGGAGTATATACAGAAGGTCCTGAAATCAACTCAACTTCTGCACCGCGCAGCCAGGCAGCTTTTGCAATAGAGTAACCCATCAGCCCGGTAGAGCGGTTGCCAATAAAACGCACTGGATCAATATCTTCGTACGAGGGACCTGCAGTTATGGTTAACTTCGTACCAGTCAGGTCTTTTTTATATCCCATCAGAACGGATGCGGCAGCTTCCAGTATCTTTTCAGTTTCGGGAAGTCTTCCAACGCCTTTAAGTCCGGATGCAAGTTCACCTGCTTCCGCGGGGAGTATATAATAGCCCCTGCGCTCAAGCGTATCAAGATTTTCAGTTGATGCCGGACTGTTATACATATCCATATCAGCAGCAGGGCAGATCAGTACCGGCGACCGCATGGCTGAGAAAAGCACCGTCAGAGCATTATCAGCTATTCCGTAAGTAATTTTTGCTATGGTGTTAACTGTGGCAGGCGCAATAATCATAAGATCCGCCTCCAGAGCAAGATCAATATGCCAAGTGCCAAGAGAGGAACCGGATTTCTGATTTTCAGGAAAGATATTTATGATTACCGGATTACCGGATAGTGCAGAAAAAGTAAGGGGGGCAACAAATTCAGCAGCAGAGGAGGTCATGATAACATGAACCTCCGCACCGCTTTTTTTCAACTCTCTGACAAGCAGACATGCCTTATAGGCAGCAATTCCTCCGGTTACACCAAGAAGAATTTTTTTCCCGGAGAAAACTTCCGGGAGCATGTTACTTTTCCTTTCCTTTATAGCCGAAATCTATTTCGTCATTAAGGAACTGCTTTAAAGCATGGATATGTGGTTTGTCTCTTTTTTCAAACTCTGCTGAAAGACTTCTCTGCTGCGGATTGTTAAAATCCTCTGCATCGTCATCAACTACGGTCCCGACAACATCCTTCAAACGGTTTTCAAACTCGAGTTTTACTTCATCATTCAGATCGCGGGCTTTGCGTCCGGCTACAACAATCGCCTCGTATATATTAGCGGCTCTTTTGTCTATTTCGCGCAGATCAATTGGTTCTAACGGCATCTATTCATTTCCTTTTTGTTTAATCTCTGAAATAAGACTGTCAAGTTCGGAGACAGCTTTCTGAATATCTGAGTTCACCAGATGATACTCAAAATGCGCTTTCTGGCTTATTTCCATTTCTGCCCTGTTCAGGCGTTTTGCCAGGTCTTCTTCTGTTTCGGTCTTTCTTTTTGTCAACCTTTCCCTCAGCACTTCAAGCGAAGGGGGTTCTATAAAAATTAATGCAGCGCCGGGATAGCTTTTCTTAATTGAAAGCGCTCCCTTTACGTCAAGTTCAAGAAGTATATGTTTGCCCTGGTCTATGGTCGAGCTAATAAACTCTTTCAGAGTGCCATAATAGTAGTCATACACTCTTTCCCACTCAGCAAACTTTTCCTCTGCAATTTTCTGCTCAAACTCTTCACGGGAAATAAAATAATAATCTTTACCGTGAACTTCCGCCTCCCGCTTTTTTCTTGTAGTTGCAGAAACGGAAAATACAATATCCGGATGTTTTTGCAAAACCTGTTTCAGAATAGTAGTTTTGCCCGTTCCGCTCGGGGCAGCGATGACCAAAATCTTGCCCTTCGGCTGAGCAGCGGGGTTACTCAATATTCTGAACCTGCTCTTTAATTTTTTCTATCTCTTCTTTAATGAGCAGGGTCTCATGGATTATCTCAGCCGCTATTGATTTGGCAGAGATTGTATTGCTTTCGCGGTGGAGTTCCTGACAGAGGAAATTCAGCTTACGGCCAACTTCTCCGCCGGAGTTAAGTGTGTTTGTAAAAACTTTTATGTGGCTCTTCAGCCGGGTGCATTCTTCAGTGATGTCAGCTTTATCAGTCAGTAGCGCAAGTTCAAGCTCAAGCCGCTCATTAAAGGAATTTGATTCAGCCACCAGCTCACGGGCGCGTTCTTTCTGCTTCTCAAAATGCTCTTTGAGAGTAGATTTGAAAGCAGCCATAATCCGCTCCAATGCCTCGTCAATCAGTTTAAGCCGTGAAAGCAGGTCATCTTTCAGGTGATCCCCTTCCTTACCCCGCATACTGCTCAGATTCTCAACGGCAGCCCCGAGGACTTTTTTTACCCCTTCAAAAGACTCATCATCCACGCCTTCAGATTCGATAACAAATAATTCTTTGAAGGCGGTCAGATGACTCAGACCTACATCCTCCTTCAGACCAAATTCTTCCTTAACAGTTCTTAACAGACTGATGATTTCAGAAAATTTCTCTTTGTCAATGGTGTCAGAGTTCACGGTGCCGGATTCCGATCTCTGCGAAATATAGAGGGAGATTTTCCCCCTTTTTATCTTTTCTCGAAGGAATTCGCGAATTTCAAACTCACGGCTCTGCAGGGAAGCAGGAAGACGCATACCAACCTCTAAAAAGCGGCTATTGACGCTTTTGATCTCAACTTCAAAGAAAAGACCGTTGGAAGACCCTGAGGCCTTGCCAAATCCGGTCATACTGTAAATCATGCAAAATCCGGGATAAAAAGACCTTAAAGATAGGGAATTTTTTAAGAATTATGAAGTACGATTTGTGAATTATGAAATGAATAGTTGTAACGGGGGAATTTTCAATTTGATCAGAAACGCTCTAATATCCCATAAAAAAGGTACCGAAGATTACACCGGGCAAAGCAAACCTCATTGGACACCTTTTCAGACAAAAAACCGGACAAATACCCTTATTTTTTATCAATTAGTAGCACAGCCATCCGTTTTTCCCGCCGGTCTTTGTCTGCTTCTTGAATTGTTTTGAATTTATACACCCCGGGTTTGTAACCCGTTCTGAAATCTATCAGTTTTTCAGTAAAACTAAAAAATTTCCTGAGCCGGTCAAAGTACTCCTGGTCAGGATTTTCAACCCAAAGGTCTCGCCGGGCTTCTTCAAAGGTTTTGAATTTTTTAAGCATTACTTTTTTAATTTTTTCTTAAGCATTTCACTGATAAACAAGGAATCTTCCTGGTCAATTGGCCGATAGGTATTTTGCTTTAGTTTGTAAAGTGTTTCCAGAGAAGCAACTCTTATCATATTTCCATCAACCAGAATATCCTCAAAAACTAAATCGTCAATTGAGAACATTTCTCCTAAATTACTAATAATATCAATAGTAATTTCCTCTTGTGAAATGAAACGCAACACCGAATACTCTTTAAGTTCTGATACGGTTATTTCCTCAATAGACTGTTCATTGAAAACACTTTTAAGTGCCTCTCTGAACCTATGCAGGTTTTCATCCGTAGTCCTTATAAATATATCCAGATCTGTCGTTGTACGCTGAGAACCATGAAGAATAACGGCGTATCCTCCAACTAGGACATAATCCACTTGCTTATCTTCGAGCGCCTTTAGAACCTCAAGAAACTTCGCATACCTCATTTCGTCTGAGATCCTTTCAATCACTTAACATCACTTTTCGATACTGCTCCTACTCTTGATATGCTCCCATATTCGCAAATTTTTCGATGCGGTTTTCTACTAAGCGGTCAGGTTTAATTTTTATAAGCTGGTTAAGTTCTTCAATAAGCACTTTCTTTAACGTTGCAGCAGCTTCTTCATGATTTTTATGCGCACCGCCAAGAGGTTCAGGCACGATGCGATCAACAACTTTCTGCTCAATCAGGTCAGGTGCTGTGAGTTTAAGAGCTTCTGCTGCCTGTTCCTTAAAATCCCAGCTTCTCCAGAGAATCGAGGAGCATGATTCCGGACTGATTACCGAATACCAGCAATTTTCAAGCATCAGGATTCTGTCACCCACACCAATACCAAGTGCTCCTCCGCTGGCTCCTTCACCAATGATTACCACAATAATGGGAACTTTAAGCCGTGCCATCTCGAAGAGGTTGCGTGCAATTGCCTCCGCCTGCCCGCGTTCCTCAGCTTCAAGTCCTGGGAAAGCACCGGGGGTGTCAAGCATGGTAATAACCGGTTTATTAAATTTCTCGGCAAGTTTCATCAGACGAAGTGCTTTGCGGTATCCTTCCGGATTCGGCATACCAAAGTTGCGGTAAAGATTTGACTTTGTATCTCTCCCCTTCTGGTGGCCGATCATCATAACTTTATGTTCACCAAGCTGGGCAAATCCGCCGACAATGGCTTTGTCATCTTTAAAATAGCGGTCACCGTGAAGCTCAACAAAATGCTCAGTCATAAGATATATATAATCCAGTGTGTAGGGTCGCTCAGGGTGTCGCGCAAGCTGCACTCTCTGCCAGCGGGTCAGACCCTTATATATACTTTCCTTGAGTTCGTTGACCTTCTTCTCAATCTGAAGAATTTCACCTTCTATTTCAAGTGTATCCGACATCTTTTTCATTTCTGCCAGCTTTTCTTCCAATTCTACAATTGGTTTTTCAAATTCTAAATAATTTTTTGCCATCTATCAGTGCTTTTGTGTTTTTAATACTGTTTTCCCAAGAATATCCAGATCAAGCCAGACATTCTGATTTTTTGCATAATATAAATTCAACTTTTGCTCATCCTCTTTTCCCTCCAAAAACCAGAGACCTGTTATGCCGGGTTTACCAACGTAAAGTCCTTCAAGATAATCATTTTCAGATGGTCCTACAAAACTTTTCTTGCCCCGCAAAACCTCCGGAACCTGCATCAGTATCCTGTAAAGCTCCCCTTTATTGCTCCGGAAAAGCCCCAGGGTAAAAGTAAGGGGCAGAACCAGAAGAAAAATAATTGATGCAAGAGTATAATCAAAAACAAATTTAATTACCTTATTGGCGGGAAGGGATATGTTGTAGGAAATCTCAATAAGCGGAACATCTTCTGTCAGGGTGACAGAGTGCTTACCGACCAGAAAATCGTTCTGCCCCCCTGCAATTCGAAATTCAATGTTGCTTCCACTGTTCTCAGAAATAATTCCCATAATCCGGTTATAAGAAAGCCCCGGAGGGCAGAATATTATCTCTGAAATTCTGTATTCTTTTACAATTTTGGGGATATTGGAGATATGCCCGATGACGGGTACTCCGTTTACCTTTTCCCCGGTTTCGCTCAGGAGAGGGGTTGAGATACCCACCAGAGTGTGGTACAATGGAAATTTACCTGAGAGGCGGGCAACAAGTTTTTCTGCTTCCGGCTTTTCACCGATGATTAGAGTCCTGATGCGCGGACGGAGAGTCTCATTACCGAACCCGGCAAACAGCTTTATAGCCGCCCGCCAGAAAATGAGAAGAATAAAAATATACAGATACGCCTGAATGAGCACACCACGACTGTATGCAAAATCCTTGAAGAAAAATGTTGTGGCCGAAAGAAAAACAAAACTGAAAACTGTTGCTGCCAGAACCGGTAGCACTGAAATTCTGTCCCGCCGGTAAACTCGCATCACTGACGAAGTGAGCAGATGAATAATTACCGGAATAGTATATACAACAGGAAGGGCGAAATCGGGGAATCCTCTGAACCGCTCGGATAAAATATACGTATGCTCAGCCAGATACAGTGAGAGATTATAAAATACGGTATCAAGGATTACCGAAAGTATAATGGTTTTTCTCGCGGAAGCATAAGCCATGCTCTCCCTGAGCCCTATGGCAAATCTGAGCATCAGTTTTACCAGAAAAGAACCGGAAAGATTCTTTTTAACAAAAAGATGCATTGCATTGTAAAAATGCCTTGTTTCATCTATACTGCTGCGCTTGGTACTTTCACCCTTATAATGGATAATCTGTGTTGAGTGAACATAGTGAACCTTATATCCTGTTTTCTGAACCCTGAGGCACCAGTCAAGGTCTTCACCATACATAAAATAACTTTCATCCAGTCCCCCCATTTTTTCATAAACTTCCCTTTTCACCATCATAAACGAACCGGAGATAGCATCCACTTCATAGGATTGATTTTCATCAAGATACGTAAGATTATATCTTGCGAAAAGTGGGCTCTTCGGAAAAATAGAGCTCAGCCCGGTAATACGGCAGAATGATACCCACGGACTGGGGAAACTCCTCCGGCATGCAAGCTGCAGAGTGCCATCCGGATTAAGTATTTTACATCCCGCCATTCCGATGGATGAATCACTTTCCATATACTCCATCATTACACGGAATGTATCTTCACGCACAAGGGTATCGGGGTTAAGCAGCAGCAGAAATTTTCCCTTCGCTCTTTTAAGCCCTAAATTGTTTGCCTTGCTGAAACCGGCATTAACCTGGTTTTCAATCAGGATGACCCCGGGATGGTTTTGCTTTATATACTCCTGACTTCCATCTGCTGATGCATTATCAACTACAATAATCTCTGCTTCGATTCCCTCTATTGCCTTATAGAGAGTATCAAAGAGATTGGCGAGGAACTCCCTCACATTATAATTAACAATAATTATTGATAGCTGCAAAACGGTTTCTTAAGTATATAAAGAATTGTTCATTATCGGATAAGTGACCTGCTTATCTGATTTTTCCAAACATGCCCAGTATCCGGAGCTTCCAAACCAGGGTTACTGCTTCTCGGACAATCTTCCTGGACATTTTACTTTTGCCCATATACCGGTCAACAAAGATTATCGGGATTTCTTTAATGCGGAATCCCTTCTTCCAGGTCTTAAAGTTCATTTCTATCTGGAAGGCATATCCGTTTGATTTAATTTTTGTCAGATCAATGCTTTCAAGAACTTCGCGTCTGAAGCATTTATACCCGCCGGTTGAGTCATGCACCGGCATTCCGGTTATACATTTAGTGTACTGGTTGGCAAACCAACTCAGCAGGAGCCGCTGCATAGGCCAGTTTATTACATTCACACCTGTCAGATAACGGCTGCCCAGAACAAGATCAGCGTTTTCAATTCCTCTTAAGAAAACGGGAAGCTCTTTTGGGTCGTGAGAAAAATCCGCATCCATTTCAAAGATATAATCATAACGGTACTCAATTGCATACCTGAATCCGTCAGTGTAGGCAGTCCCGAGCCCCATTTTTTTAGGACGGCTGAGCAGATGAATCCTTTCGTCCTTCTCTGAAAGGTCTTTTATATATGCACCCGTCCCGTCAGGTGAGTTATCATCAACAATCAGAAGATGAACATTGCTGTCAGTATATTGATATACCGCAGGGATGAGACGGGTAATATTTTCCATCTCATTATATGTCGGGATAATGATTAGTGCTTTACCTGGCATTGCTCTTTTTCTGCTCCTGCTTGTTATTCAAAATGCCCCTTGCCCAGTGAAACTACAAATACGGTACGTAATAAAATCTTAAAATCCATCCTTAAAGACATATTCTCAATATAAAATAAATCATATCTGATCTTTCCTTTAACATCATCAAGAGTTTCATCATACTTATGACGCACCTGAGCCCATCCGGTTATGCCGGGTCTTACTCTCAGACGGCGTTTGTAGTATGGAATTTCCTGTGAGAGTAATTCAACAAAATAGGGGCGCTCCGGCCGGGGTCCAATAAGACTCATCTCACCTCTCAATACATTAAACACCTGAGGGATTTCATCAATGCGCACCTTGCGGATAAAACGTCCCACGCGGGTGACCCTTGGATCATCTTTAGTTGACCAGACAGGTCCGGTATTTGCTTCAGCGTCAATGTACATTGATCTGAACTTAACTATTCTGAATATCTTCCCCTTGAGCCCCACTCTTTCCTGAGTAAAGAAAACCGGGCCTTTGCTGTCAAACTTTATCGCAATTGCTGTCAGCAAAACTATTGGCAATGAAAGAACTAACATGAGAAACGAGAACACAATATCCATCAGCCGTTTAGTATTTTTCTCCCAATCCTTCATCGGCTCAGGATTGATATCTATAAGCGGAATACCATACAGTTGTGATGTACGTGCCTGTCCGCTCAGGATTTCATACATTTCAGGCACCATCTTCATACCGACATCATACGTTTCACATCTTCCGATGATATCAACAATCACCGAATCATGATGCTGCTCAAGCGCTATGATCACTTCTTCGATGGAATTCTCATGTATAACCTGTTCAATCTCCCGAACACTTCCGAGAACCGGAATACCTTCAAGTGAATTTCCTGCGGTCTGATTTTCAATATCAATAAATCCGGCTATCCGGACACCCAGTGCCGGATGTGCGCTGATATCCTTATATACATCAACCGCTTTCTGCGTACTGCCAATAATAATTCCCTTTTTGGTGCCGACACCTTTAATCAGAAGGTTTCTTTGCATGCTGCGGACAATAAGCCGCCCTGCGCCCACAAATGCGAGAAGAAACGCCCAGTAGTAAAAGATAATTACCCGCGAAGTTGATTCAACCCCGTGTGAGTAATCATCAAAAAATATCAGAAAGAATAAAATAAAAATTCCGACAAAAGTAACTTTGAACAGTTCTGAAAGTTCATCAAACCGTGAAGGGGCAAACACATGTTTATACATCCCGACAAAGTTAAAAATGAACAGCCAGTAAAAATTTACAACCAGCATTGGCAGTACAAAGTCCGGTTGCATGATAAGATCAAACCAGCCGGTAGTAACTCTGAAGTAAAAAAAGAATATATAACCAAGCATCAGGAAGATAAAATCAGCGGCAAATATAGTGAGGCGGAGCACCTTCCTTCCCTTCATCAGACTGCCTTTTCCTTAATGGGAGAGGATTTACCTCTTTTTGATGAGATAAGTGATTCAAGTTCCTTTTCAAAACCGCTGAGGATAGTATCCCATGAAAGTTTATCTCTGATGATCGAAGAGAGCACTTCTGATTCCTTTGCATACCGCTCCCTGTTTCTCAAAACATCAATAACCAGTTTTGCAAATTCAGAGGGTGTGTCAGCAGAGGGTATTTTACTTTTAATCTCAGCCGGAAGTCCGGATATAGCCATTGAGGTAGAAACAACCGGAATACCGAGCGCCAAAGATTCTATTACTTTATTAAGTGTACCTGCGCCAAACCGGATCGGCGCGATATTCACCGCGCTCTTGCAATACTCAGCGCGTATATCCTCAACAAATCCGGTAACTATAACATTTGATGATGCCAGAGCTTTTACCTGCTGAGGAGGTTTCTGCCCGACTATATAAAATTTTGCATCCGGAATTTCATTGCACACCAGAGGAAAAATTTCATTCGCAAAATGAACCGCTGCATCTGAGTTTGCAAAGTAAGGCATATTGCCGGTAAAAATTATTCTGTTTGCTTCATACAGAATGTCAATCGGGGTAAATGTTTCAAGATTTACACCATTCATGAGAAGACTTATTTTTTTTCCATTATATCTCGCACTCAGATAATCACTGTCTTTTTCGCTGCAAACATATATTGCATCAAAGGGCTGAGCTTCCTTTTCGTAAACCTCAATCCGTTTTGCTTCTTCACCAATTCCCAATTTTTTTATGGGATTTTTCTCTGCCACCAGGTATCGGCTCAAATACATTGAAACTGCATCCGTGAAATCCTGCACTTTAATCGCGGAGGTTCCCTCAACATATTTAAGATATTGAGTAGTACGGATGAGGTGGAAATAGATAACATCATAGGAGTCATCACGGGTGATTTCTCTTAGTTTTTCTCCGAAGGCGGCAGACTGATAAAACAGTACCTGGAAGGGCAGCTTTGAGAATATACCTTTCCCGACACTTAGCAATGACTCAACCCAGGTGCGGCGGACAGCAAAAGCGGAGGTTGTAATCTTCTCAACTTCTCTAAAATCACCGTTGAGCTGCTCCTCATTTTCATAAAAGGTCAGCAGTGAAACGGAGTGATTTTTAGAGAGATATTTGATAAGATTGAAAATTTTAAGTTTGTCTCCGCGGTACGGGGGATAAGGAATCCGCGGGGTAACAATAAGAATCTTCAAATTTCAGAATTATTTTTAATAAATTGAGTAAAATAATAAATAAGATTTAGATTGACAGGCCAAAACCGCATCTTATGAACAATTCGATTGCTTACGTTAAAACAGATTGCTTAAAATTCCGGGGGGATTTACCCTGCCTCCCGCACAAAAAATTCGGCTTTCATTGCCAAAATTGCCCGGAATACGTGCAGACTCAGGGAAAAATCCTCATAATTAAGCTCGGGGCTATTGGTGACGTTATCAGAACCACACCGTTAATTCACAAAATTGCCAGGGAGTACCCTGATTTTGCCGTTTATTGGCTCACCTACTCACCTGAAATACTGGATACGGATTCAGTAACCCGTATTTTACCGGTAACTGTTGAAAATATCGAACTTATTAAGAATATCCGCTACGATTTTCTCTTTAACCTTGACAAAGACCCCATAGCCATTGCTTTGGCAAATCAGGTGCAGGCAAAGAAAAAACATGGATTTACCATTGATGATTTTGGACATGCCACCTATTTCCCCTCTGAACCGGCTAAGCATAAATGGCTGACCGGACTTTTTGATGACCTGAACAAGGAAAATACAAAGC
>JADLAF010000220.1 GCA_020848375.1 Ignavibacteriaceae bacterium | reverse complement strand
AGGCAGATATTCAGCGGGCAGATATACTGTTCCTTTTGACGGCACAAAACACGCAAGCAGTATATATTTCTGTGAGATGAAGGCAGGGGCATATAGAAGTGTGATTAAAATGATTTTGATGAAATAACGACAAATGTCGTTTAAGGTGTTTTTGCCGGAGGTGATATCGTGACTGGCGGAGCAACAGTAATACTCGCCATGGGAGCCGGAAGAAAAGCCGCCGCTGCCATTGATGAGTATTTGTTAATCAAATCAATTAATTAAAAATTAAGAATGAAGAGCCAGGTTAAAACTCTGCAATCGCAAAAGAACATTTTTATTTGCAGAGAAAAATGTAATTGCAGCGTTTTTTGGGGGGATTGATTGGCGGCGGGGGTATGCAATTCGTTTTCTACCAATATGTGATTCCTCCGGGATCAGGCGGGGCGTTCATGTATATATTTTCTGCCAACATTTGATCCCTTCGTGTTCAGGGCAGGGGATCTATTGCATTTAGTGTGCCGATTCACGACCCACCATTGACAGGGAGATTATACGATATATTTATGTCAATCAATGTTTTCACAGTTCGGGTTAGTGCTAAGAAATAAGAACATTACGCAATAAGAAAGGAACTTTTCAGTCAGGTATGGTACATCCGGAAGGTTTTCAGGACCGATAAAAATCACTTGTACCTCTATTATCAGGGTATTATATTTGATTATTGTTTGAAATCTAATGTTCGGTCCTCCGTTATAATGACAAGGGAAACCGTGCAAAGAAATATTGCATATTTTCCTGCTCCCCCTGGTAATTACCGGAAATTCCGGTCATTATACTTCCGATGGCAGCTTTTCTTTGAAAACAGTTCTTCTGTTTTACCGGCTGGCGCACTATTAACTGATTCAAACAATACAAAGCTGCTTTACCGCGGATGGTCTTTTGGATACAAGCATAGCTTTGTATAATTAAATACATACTACAAAATCATGTCGCAGGAAATTACTTTTTGGCTATTGAGAATATGATGAACTGGAAAATTATATCTGGTGGTATGGGCGTTGGGGTTTCAAGCCCCAGATTGGCTAATGTCGTCTCAAAAATGGGCGGATTAGGTACCCTTTCAGGGGTGGCTGCCGACAGATGGCTGGCGCGTATGCTGCAGCACGGTGACCCCGATGGAAAAATCAGAGCTGCACTCAGTCACTTCCCCTTCAGAGAAACTGCTAAACGTATTATTGATACTTTTTTTGTGGATGGCGGTCTTGCTGAAAACCAGGCCTATAAAGTGCTTCCTGTATTCACCTTCAAAACACCAAAAATTCTCATTGATTTAACTGTCTGTGCAAATTTCGTGCTGGTGATGCTGGCGAAGGAGGCATGCGCTTCTCCGGTTAATATTAATTATCTGGAAAAAATACAGTTGCCCCATGTTTACAGCTTTGCCGGAGCAATGCTCGCCGGTGTTGATTACATAACTATGGGTGCCGGTATTCCCATACAGGTACCGGGGATTCTTGACTCTCTGGCTGAAGGAAAACCCGCCTGCTATCGGATAAATGTGGATGGACGTACTGAACCGGCTGTGCAAAAGTTTGACCTTGCGGAGCATTTTAAGGAAGAGATTCCAAAATTGAAGCGCCCCGGATTTTTCCCGATTATTTCTTCCAATCTACTGGCTGATCTTTTCATGACTAAGTCGTCCGGAAGCATTGAGGGCTTTATAGTTGAACTTCCTACTGCAGGAGGGCACAACGCAGCCCCAAGAGGGAAATTCCCTCTGAATGAAAATGGCGAACCGGTCTATGGACCAAAAGATGTAATTGATTTTGAAAAAATCGCAAAGCATAACAAACCATTCTGGATAGGCGGCTCGTATGCATCCCCCTCGCACATAAAATATGCACAAAGTCTCGGAGCTAATGGAGTGCAGGTGGGTACCATTTTTGCACTTTCTGAAGAGTCCGGGATACTTAAAGTTTACAAAGATCAGATAAGAAAGCTGGCATTTAATAATCAACTGATCGTCAAAACGGATCTTCTTGCCTCACCGACCGGATTTCCATTTAAGGTAATTCAGTTGCCCGGCACACTTTCTGAAGCTGCTGTTTATGATGCGCGTACCAGGATATGTAACCAGGGATTTCTTACAACTCCTTACGAACGTCCGGACGGTATCATCGGTTTCAGATGTGCCTCAGAAAGATTTGACCAATTTGTCCGCAAAGGCGGTAAGATTGAAGAAACCGCTGAGCGCCGCTGTTTGTGCAACGGACTTATTGCGGGATCAGAGATGACAAATCCTGGTGAACCCCCGATCCTCACGCTTGGGGATGACACCAGCTTCCTGAAACACCTGATGAAACATGAGGATGATACCTACACCGCCGCCGATGCAATGAATTATCTGTTGAGTGAAGAAACTCCGGCTTAAATTAGAACTCTCAGGGCAAGGATTGATGCCGGAACGCAGAATCAACAGCAATCGAAAACAGACTGTTTCCATTGTGCTAAGAGGGGGCTTAAATTCTGGTAACTGTTTTCAGCTCGAAAATAAATAATTCACTTTGAGTAAGCACCCTTAGGCGATTTTAATTTTCCCGCTGGTAATTTGTTGAAAAAGTAAACCACTCGCATTATTTTACCTTTGCAGAAGATTTTAGTTTATAAGACTATGTCTCAATTGAAAATCTTTAAACAGCGTACGGGTAATCAATAAAAGGTTGATATAGCATGAGAACACATAAAATACTTAGAGTTTTGCTTTTAATCCTGCCCTTTCTTACGCAAAGTTGTTATACAGTTCTTGTAATTCCTGAACACACTCCCCCGGGAATAACAAAAGAGGAAAGGGAACTGAATAGTTTCTACAAAATGGACGTAAAACCAGGACGTGAGATTACCGGTATTTGGACCAAAACTATCTTATGGATGGACTATGGCTATGCAATCGAAAGATTAGAGTTTTTTCCTGATGGTTCAATGATGTACTTTCGGAATTATGAACAACCCAAAGGCGAAATAATTGAAGGTACTTTCAGAACTGTGTCTGATACTCTGATTATTAAATTTGCTAAGTCACTAAATCTTGAGAAAAACAGATTTGCAATTGCGGAGTCAGAACTTAAGATATCATCATTATATGAAATGAACAATGGGGTGGCTCATTATGGTTCTGGCATACTTGGTAATTGGTCAAGGGTAAAATAGTTTCCTAAAATAATGTTACACCTTCGGCGTTTGGTTGGGGGGGGGCAAAATTTGATATCTATAATAATGTCACACCTTCGGTGTTGAAAAAAATCCAGGGGGGATAACATTATTGCAACATGATTTAGTAAATCCACAAATTATTTTGATAATATTCTATTTACATCACAAGCAGAAACTTCTTCTTGAGATATTTTCTCCCGTTTATCTGAATCTCAACTGCGTGTTCACCGGGATAGTATTTTCTGGTTGAGATTTCCCTGATCGGGTGATTCTTTTGCAATAGTATTTCTCCCTGCGATGGAATTTCCTTTTTGGCGAGCTTAAATACTTTTGGAGTTGTTCCACCGTTTGCTTTGCGGTGGTGGATGATGTAGTCTATCATCAGGTTCGCGGGGGATTTTGTGTTGTTCTTAATCACAAAACTGAATGAAAGTGTCTCACCGAAATGAATAGTGCCTTTATTCAGTTTAAATTTTTCAACAGTCAGATCAACAGTATTTTCAAATCCGAGCGCACTCAGGATATCCGTATGCCCTGCTTTTACTAATGTTCTTGAGGCATGTTTTACTATCCACTTCGTCCCGCTGTTTTTAGATGTATTCCACTTTATCAGCAGAGCAGCGGCAATATCCGGGTGGTCTTTTGCTATATCGTTCACATTATTTGCCACTGACCTTCTTACATAAAGTTCAGGGTCCTCTTTTAGTTTTTCAAGAAGACGTATTACCTGCGCGGGGTCTTTTACGAACTGCTGAAGGCGCACAGCCCACGGCAGCCGGGGGCGCGAGCCCTCTGAAACTAACCGGCGCACATGAGGATTCGGATCTTTAGCCCACTTCTCCAGCACTTTTAAGGTTTTCTCAGGATAACGGATGAGAAAATAGCGGATGGCAGACTCAGCCGAGAACCTCTTGGTCATTTCATATAATGCATTCATTGATATATCAAAATACTCAAGACCATACCGGCTTACATATATAGTCATAGGCCAGACGATAAATCCGCCGAAGCCCTTAAGGTCGTTTTGCGGAATTGCCGGTCCGAGTGAATCAAGAAGAATTGCAGCAGAACGTGGGAAGTCATCGGGAAGATATTTCCTGAGCATCTCAGTAATATGATCAGAGCGTTGTATGAAACTCAGTTCGGGGAATTTTCCGGCGGTTTCTTTTACAAATTTATTAGACTTAAACTCAGGGTAATTCTTTTTAATGGCGGAAGCCATAAGTTTAATACCCGCTTCATTAAATACATCACGAACTAAAAATTTTTCTTTTTCAGACATAATTTTTCAATGTACAATTAGTTTTGTTAAAAGGATTTACCAAATATGAATTCAGTTGAAAGTTTTCTGTACTCCCGCAGGTTGCGCAGATCAACGCAGAAAATATTCTACTCAAACAAATATTTTCCCGCAGTCTGCCGCGGCAAGTCCCATATCAACGCAGAAAATATTCTATGCAAACAAATAGTTTTCCGACAAGAACTTTTTTGCATTTTATTATATTACTGCTTCCATTGCTTAACGCGGGTAAACGAAGTTTAACGCAAAGTTTCATATCCAATTATACCTTGCATCATTTAGCACAAAGCCACAAAAAAGCATTTACAACCTGAGTAAATGTTAACAAACCAGACGATGCAATCACATAAAATCCGGATTAATAAAAACTCTGCTATGTGATTTTAGTGATTTTACTTCGTAATTATTTGTTTTTGAGTCAAATTACAAACATTTTGGTGAAAATGAATGTTTTTTGAAAAAAAATTCATTTTTCGCTTGTATCGTATATCTTTTTTTTTATTATTTTTACCTGAGATCTTAAAGAAATTAACTGGCGCCCCGGGTGAGAGAACATTTGGGGAACAGCAGGTTTGGGTTCTAAGGGTAACATGGTTCTCATGTTGTGTTCTTCTTGAGAATTTTGAAAATTTGATGTAATAACAGTTTTTGTGCCCGTACCAGGAGAAACAGGGGCGGGAAGAAAATGGTAATTACGGTCCGGGAAACAAATTACCAATAACATAAGGGAGGCGGAGATGACCGCCAAAATACTACTTCACAAACTTCACCTTTGGGCAGCACTCTCGCTTTTTGCCCTCTCTGCCTATTCATGCTCTGAACCCGCCAGTCCCTTTGGGCAGACAGAAATCACCCTTGAAGCATTAGATGCCTCCTGCACTGAGGTGTGGCTTGAGCTAAAGTTCAGCAATCTCACATGCCCGACATTTGTGGCTATTCAAAAGGATGTGGAAAAATGAAAATATCCGGAATCATCGTTAGTATTTTTTTATGTTTTTCTTTACCGGTTTTTGCTCAGATAGATACTACGGTTTGGTACCCGTTAAATGATGGTGACTATTGGGAATATGTTGCCTTTACCTCTCCCTCATTTACTTTTATTTCTATCAAAGTTATCGGAGATACTGTTTACCCCACCGGTAAGACATATAAAAAAGTGGAATATCGCATATTCGGACAAAGCGAGAGTTTTTATTATTACGAGCGTTTTGAAAATAATAAAGTCTACATGCCCGGAAGAGGTCCAATTCTGGATTCTTCATGTACCGATAATGAAGTTGTTCGATATGATTTTACTTTACCCGATTCATCAATATGGCCGAATTGCTCAAGCTATTTATTTAGTTCAACTTCACATAGAGGGCTGCTAGGTATGGGAAGACAATATATAAGCATTTTTAGTACTGACTTTAGTATTTATATCTTCCACAATGTACACATCACAGCAGGTGATACAATTTGGGACCCTATAGAATCACCAGAATGGCCTGTGCCAATAGCAATGGGTGTCGGGAAAACCGGGTTTGTTATAGAACCTCTTGGCTTTTTTTACTTATCCGGCGCAATCATTAACGATACCGTTTACGGAACTATTACCCAACTTAATGATGATAATGAGATACCTCCTCAGAATACCTTTGAAATATATCCCAATCCATCAAACAATGAAGCGAAGATAAGTTACAGCAATACTGAATACGGGAAAGTGACTATACTGCTCTATGATGTTCTCGGGAATGAACTAATGACAATAGAAGATACCTATAAACATCCGGGAAATTATACGGTTCCAGTTTATACTCATCTACTATCAAGCGGAGTTTATTTTGCATCCTTTAAAGCGGGTAAAGCCGCATTAACTAAAAAACTAATCATACTAAAATAGGAGAAGAAAATGAATACTCTAAAATTATGTTTTATGGCAGTATTTATGTTCCTTAGCTCTCTGGAAACCTCAGCACAATCGGATTCGCTAATAGATATATTTATAACGCCCGAGGATCTCATCCCGGGTGAAATGCCCAAAGATGCTCAGAATATACACGGCGGAAAACTGAAAACTGCTCAGGGTATCTTAAAGGTTTTATGCGTATTTGTCCGTTTTAACGGGGATAATGTAGCAACTGACAATTGGCCCAATCCCTCGGTTCTTCCTTCCTGGGCTGAAAACATCGTTGATGCGGAAATCCCGCAAAACCAGATCTATTCTAATCTAAACGTTTCCAATTTTTTTGACCGCTCTTCAGGCGGAGATGGGGATGGTAATCTAGGCGCATTCCAAGTGATAGGGGATGTAATTTACATTACAACCAACTATCCTGAAACTCATTACTTCGGGAATTTATACGCAGTAAATGAAGAAATATTTGATCGTTTGGATGATGTGGTTGATTATTCCGACTATGATAATTGGACGTTTGTTAAAAGAGGCGAATACTTCAATCACGATTATGCACCAGATGGAATTGTTGATCACATTTTTGTTTTTCATCGTAATTTTCATGGAGGAAACCAATACGGTGGCTATTCACACATTGATGTTAGTAACAAACTGACTAATGATAATATTAGTATTACTAGCTCATCTGGTTCAACTCACTTTAATTACAAAAATATGAATTGTCCCGATGCGGCATTTGGCCCCGGACATGAATATGGGCACTATCTATTTGGCGGCACTCAGGTTACCGGTCATATTGACGGGCGAGACTGGCAGGCATGGAAAAATTGGACTTATAATAATAACCTTAATGGATGGACTAATTATGGCCGAGTTAACCCCTTTACTCTGATGTGTACAGGGAGCACGGGATATATGTCAGCGTATGAAAAATATCGCTTGGGGTGGTTAAACCCGACAATTATTGAAACCAATACAAGTTATATTAACCTGGAAGATACCCATGTTAAAAGCAAAGCCATTCTTATCCCGTTAGAATATTATGCGGGGTCGAGCAATCTGAAGCAATATTATCTGAATAGAAAACTTTCACTCTATATGATTATGCCGGTGCCAACCCGTTTGTAATTGCAGAGAAATTTGGGCATATTTTTTCACACGGTCTATTAATTTTTCAGATTAATAATGAATCGTATGAATGGCCGACAACATCAGATGTGAGAATTGTAAGCGGTGAAGGTAATTGGCATTACACACTATCAGCCGGTGCCAATACGCCCGCCAACCAATATGACGATACGCTCGATATGCTTGCCCCGGGATACAACACCGGTTTTAATGAACTGGAATTTATCACGTTAACCGTCGGCAGTTATACCTATACAAATTATTGCCGGTTAGACCAATGGAACTCCGGACCTTAATGGGCAGGCGCCCGGTATATAAGCGATGACTTTCTTGGAACACGAAAAACCTTGTTCAGGGAAAACGAAAATGATATTTTTTCACTGTATAGTAATCCGGTTGCTTCTCTTAGAGATGGCACTTACAAAAATGTTGGAATTCAAATTTTAGGATATAATAGTACAACAAAAAACTATTCCCTTAGCATTCAGTTAACCAATTCTGCCATTGTTGCTTTAAAGCCGTCAAAGCCACAGCATCTCCGGGTAACTAAAAGTTCCCAAAATCACCCTCTGTTAACATGGGTCTCAAATAAAGAACCCGATATAACAGGTTACTCTGTCTATAAAAAATCATTTCAAACCGGGGGTGGGTATTGCTGACCACAACAACTTCAACACAGTATGAAGATTTAACCGAAACTTATCCCAATCAAGTCGGCATGAATCATACTGTTGAATATCGTATTACTGCTAATGACAATCAGCCCCTCGAATCCGTCCCCTCAGATATAGTACAAGCGTTAGTACAAGGAGCATATTTAGATAAAGCCGGCAATCAAAATCAAACTGGGAATAGTATTACTGAATATCGGCTTTATTCTTCTTACCCGAATCCGTTCAATCCAGTTACCATAATAGAATTTGCGCTCCCAGAGCAGAGCGACATTACACTGAAAGTATATGACATCCTCGGCACGGAAATAGTTACTCTTGCAGCAGGCAATTTTGAACCGGGCAGATATACCGTTCCCTTTGACGGCACAAGCCACGCAAGCGGAGTATATATCTATAAACTCAGTTATGGCAAGGGGCAGAGTATTACCAGAAAGATGACACTGCTTAAATAATTATGAAGTATGATGGATGAATTAGAATTGGTTTTAATTTGTAAATCTTAATTTTTAATTAATAAAGCCCTGGTTCGTGGCCTGGGCTTTTTTGTTTTTCCATTTTTTTAACGCAAAGGGAAGCAAAGTTTAACGCGGAGTAACGCAGAGTTTTAAACCCAGTCTCGCGCAAAGACGCTAAGATGCAAAGAAATACTTAAAAGTAAATTAAGCATGGCCTTTCAGTTCATACTTAAACTTCATTTTTCATATCATCTCGTTTAAAAGTTCCTGGCGGGGCTGTGCGATGATGACTTTATTTACTAGCAATCCTTTTTCTGATACTAATGCGGCGCCTGCTTCAACTGCTGCTGTTACTGCTGCTACTTCACCGGTCATGGTTACAAATGCTTTCCCTCCAAGTGCCATGGCAAGGCGGACTTCAATCAGTTTAACCGATGCAGCTTTTACTGCCGCATCAGCAGCTTCAATGAGTGAGGCAACTGAAAATGATTCAATAATACCGAGTGATTCAAGCAACTGAACTCCGGTATGTCCGGCTATGGCGGGGAATATATCCGGATGCACATTTGGTATTACAAAATGATCTATCACGCCAAAGTTAATGGTTTCCACCGCTGCATCAACAGCGGTTTGCACTGCTGCAACCTCACCACCTATGAGCGTCATATATTTACCTGAACAGATCGTGCGGGAAAGAATCATTTCAACATTGGAGGTTTTGAGCATAATATCCGCTGCCTGCATTCCGGCGGCGATGCTGGTCATTTCAATAAGTCCGAGTGAGTTCATTTGTATCATAGAAATATCTTTTTATGCTTTTATGGATATATAATTCTGTGTCACTTCAGTAATCCTGCCGCTAATTGAAGCGTGAATTTCACTGCCGAGTTTGCCTCCTGAGATGTGTGCAATTTTTGCTCCCCGCGTAACGGTTTCTCCTTCTGAAACAAGCGGCACTGCTATTTCACCCACATGCTGTTTTAAAGGAATTTTAACTTTTACCGGAGCAGGTGATTTATCAGTAAAGGGGGTGTGTCCGTCATACTGCTCAAGCCGCAGTTTTTTAACAAGCTGCTTTAGGGGAACCCGGCGTCCTTCTTTTATCGGGTGAACTTTAACGGGCTTCTCTTGTATATATTTAATCCCTGAAGCGCGCATTTCTTTTTTGCTTTTGTCACATGCTTCTTTCGGGAAGAGATCTTCCGGACAGGCATAGAGCGTGCAGAGTCCGCAGGCACAGCAAAGCTCAGCCATCTGATTCCAGACATCAGATCCGGTTTTACTAAAGCCGAGTGAGCGCATTACCAGATGCGGCTGCACATTATATCCAAGCAGGTAACGCGGGCAAAATTCTGTGCAGTAGCTGCACTGATCGCAGGCAGATTTACCTATGCGGTGCCAGTTCTTTTCAGGCTGATTTTTCCGCTGAATGATGTAGTGATTCATTGGCAGGACAATAATACCTGAGGATGTTTTGGTTACAACCTCATCAGGATCCATGGTTAACTGCCCCATCATCACGCCGCCGTTATATATGGCAAAGTCCGAAACCGTTGTGCCGCCGGCAAATTCAATCAGTTCGCGGAATGTTGTGCCGACCGGAGTCCAGAAGGTTGAGGGTTGTTTTACTGCGCCGGCAACACAAACAAATTTATCAGTCACCCCTTTCCCCTCGTGAGCAAGCCACACATTATAAAATGATTCAACATTGTTAACCACACATCCAACCTGAAGCGGAATACCGGCAGGAGGTATCAGCCGTTTGGTGGCGGCATAGACTAATTCATATTCATCACCGGCAGGATAAAAGTCACCCAGAAAAGTGAACTCAATATTAGAATCCTTTAAATATGGCTCAAGTGCCTCAATAGCTTTTACATTTTTTGATTTAATACCGAAGTAACCTTTTTTAGCTCCGGTGCTTTCAATCATCAGTTTCATCCCTTCAACAATTTCGCGGGGATGAGCTTTCATAAGTTCGTAATCTTT
>JADLAF010000219.1 GCA_020848375.1 Ignavibacteriaceae bacterium | reverse complement strand
TGTGAAGTCCGGCCGATTCCATTGGTGTTATCTCACCATGGCGACCATGGCTTCAATTTCCTTAACCATGTGATCGGTATTGCCGGAAAATCCGACTGACTTAAACCGGATATTTCCGTTCTTGTCGATGACAAATTTCGTAGGTATTCCCTGCACGCCGAATTCACCAATCACTTTGTTTTCGTAATCCATCAGAACGTGAAAGGTATATTTTTTCTTTGCGATGAAATCCTCAGCATTTGTTTTTTTATCAGTCACGCGCTCCCACGCGTTAATAAAAAGGAACTTCACGTTTTCATCTTTTGCAAACTTTTCAACCGCGTTTTGCATACCGGGGAAGGACTGAAGGCATGGTCCGCACCAGGTTGCCCAGAAGTCAACGATAACCGTTTTCCCTTTATAGTCAGCAAGGGAGACTTCCTTACCGCTCAGATCAACCAGGGTGAACTGCGGAGCTGTTTCATTCATCAGATCCTTTTCCAGCTTACTGATCAGTTTATCGCGTTGTGGTTTTTCCAGTGCCGAAAGATATTCAGCAAAACCGCTTCCGCTGCCATTTTTTTGTATATACGCCTTCTGCAGGTTTTCCGTAACATCTTTATTGTCATATCCGCGCAAGATGGCGTCTTCACAGAGTTTTATAGCATCGCCGGTCTTTCCGAGCGAGAGGAGCAAGCGTGTTTGCAATGCGTTATATTTGTCATCTTTTCCTTTTGCGTAGGAATAATTTTCCTGCATGAGAGCGAGTGCTTCATCATTTTTCCCTGACCGTTCGAGCAGAAGTGCCTTCACGAAAAGATTCATTGCAATCAGTGATCCACGGCTTTCCTTCCAGTCTGCATCACTTTCGGTCATGCTTTTTTTGTCAGCAGGATTTTCATATTCTGCCTTTGCTTTTGCTATGCCCATATCGGTGACCTTCAGTGCCGTCTGTATATCATACTCCTCCTCATACATTCTGAGAGCCAAAGTGTAATAGCGGAAGGGGCGGACCTTTTCCTTATGGATATCAATATATCTGAGCGCTTCATCATACTTTTTATTGTCGCGGTACCAGTTAATCAGAATATCATTCAGATCATTATGATAATCACTAATCGGATAATCTTTCCTGAATTTATCGGCAAGCTCCAGTTTTTTGGTGATATCCTGTTCGCGGTAAAATTCATTAAACTGCACCCGCTGGAAATACACCGCCTGCGGATATTTCTCCTTAAAAGCAGCTTTTATTTCATTCACCTTTTCCGGATTTTTTCTGTTGGTGAAGTAAGCAATGAGGAATGTATAGTCATCTTCAGACTTGTCAGCAGCGGCTTCAATCTCGGCAACCGCGGGGGAAAGAAGTGTTTCAACATCTTTCCCTTTTACTGCATTTAATAAATTAAGATAGGCCTGCGCAAACTCTCTTTTTAATCCCGGATTTTTATCGAGATCATTTTTCATCAGTTCGTAAGCTTTATCCGAATCTTTTTTCAGATCAAGAGCGCCTTCAGCCCAGTTAACCATCGCGTACGCCATCCCCGCATCAGAACCGGGAACAGGCAGTCCGTCCGCACCATGCACCTGCACATACCAGCCATAGCCAGCGTTGTTTTCCGTCTCCCCTCCGTTATCAATGATGAGCAAACCGCCGCGGGATCCTTCAGAGTAGGTAAAGGTTGCAGTATATCCTTTTCCTTTTTTCTCCATCGGATAATCTTTTGTATCAGTCAGATTGGCTTTATATTCATACACCTTCAGGACAACTTCCTTTTCTCCTGCATCAGAAGCGGGGAGAAAATAGACAGTCACCTTTTCACCCGCCTGCGGTTTTGCATTTGAGAGGGCGAATTTTTGGGTGTATTCCGGAACCGCGCCGCAACCGGCAAGGATCAGGAGAAGGGGCAGAATCAGGGTTAATCTTTTCATGAGATTCATTAGGAAATTTTCACTCTTTAGTTTTTCTTAAATTGCAAAGGTAAAAGTAAGAAATCAAAGGCAGAATATGAATACGATAAGAGGTCTCGCAGTCCGCACTCACGGAAACCCGAAGCATCAGCCGCTGGTGTTTCTGCATGGTTTTCCCCTGAGCAGCATCATGTGGAACAAGCAGATACCGGCATTTGAACAGGATTACTACTGTGTCACCCCTGATTTCCGCGGTCTGGGAGAATCCGTTCCCTCAACCGGACTGCACACCATGGAGGGATTCGCGGATGATATCCTTTTTCTTATTGAAGCTCTTGACCTGAAAAAACCGGTGCTGTGCGGGCTCTCCATGGGGGGATATGCAGCACTCCGGATTGCAGAAAAAGCGCCGGAAGTTTTTTCCGGGCTGATCCTCTGCGATACTAAAACAACCTCCGACCCCGATGAGGTAAAACTGAAAAGAGCTGCAGCCATAAAGAGAGTTCAGGAAGAAGGAGCAGAAGGTTACGTAAGAGAATTTGTGAAGGGGATATTTTATCAGTCATTCATAGAAAAACATATCACTGAGTTCGAAAAATATATTTTCCTTTGGACAAAAAATCCGCCAGAAGGAGTGATCGGCGCACTGCTTGCCATGATGGGAAGAACCGATACAACGGATGCAATCAGGAAATTCCCTTTCCCGGTATTATGCATCTGCGGAGCTTATGATGCCATGACACCCCCGGCACAGATGAAAGATATGGCGCGCTCAGCCGTGCAGGGAGAATATTTTGAAGTCCCCGAAGCCGGACACATGTCCCCCCTTGAAAACCCGGACGCGGTGAACAACAAGATAAAAGAATTCATGAAGAGAATTAGTAATTAGTATATATAATTAGTAATTAGTATATATAATTAGTAATTAGGAGTTAGTAATTAGTAAAATTTTAATCCCGAAGGGATGACATTATTGTAGAAAATTACAACAAAAACAAAATCAAAACAAAATAAATCCCGACGGGATGATATTATTGTAGAAAACCAAAACAAAAATCAAAACAAACCCCGAAGGGGTGATATTTTTATAGAAAACAAATCAAAGGAAACAACCATGGCAGGTACCTATTCGCAAATATACATACAATACGTCTTTGCCGTAAAAGGAAGACAAAACCTTCTTCTTAAACCCTGGCGCGAAGAAGTCTTTAAATACATATCGGGTATTATCACCGAGAACGGCCAAAAATCCATCATCGTTAACGGATATAAGGATCACGTCCATGTCTTTGTTGGACTTCGACCTCCGATGAACATTTCAGATTTAATCCGCGATATAAAAAATAATTCATCCAAATTCATCAACGAACAGCGATTTATACCGGGAAAGTTTTCGTGGCAGGAAGGATACGGAGTTTTCTCCTACGGGCACTCCCAAATCGACCATGTATATAAATATATATCAAATCAGGAAGAACACCACAGGGTCAAATCCTTCAAAGAGGAATATATTGAGTTTTTGAGGAAGTTTGAAGTGGAGTTTGATGAAAAATATTTATTTGAGTGGGTGGAGAATGAAGGCAATATATAATGTCATCCCGACTTCGTCGGGAATTTGATGCGCGGGAACGGTATTAGAATTCCGGGTTGAAGATTAAAGAAATATATAATACCATCTCTTCGGGATTTTTTCCACCACTCAACATCGGCCCACCATTTAATTGATTACCAAACCACGCCTAAAGCTTTGCTCTGCCAGAGGATGTTGGTGAACTGGCGGTCGTCGGCAAGGTAGATCAGCGAGGTTCTTATCATCGGGTATTTGCGGACTACGCCGTCTTCAGAGGTGAGTTCTTTCAGATCAATCAGAGTGCCAAAAACCCGGATCTGGCTCCCGTTGGAAATTATCTGCCGCTGTTCGGAGACATGGGCTTCGGTAGGCAGCGGGGAGTCAACAAATATCAGCACGCGGGTCATATAGCCGCTGTTGGTGCCGGAGACAAAAAACACGGTCTTGTTCATCCCCTGCAGATCATAAATCGAGTTGGTACTGATGGTTCCGCTCACGGCAACCAGTTTCCCTTTCCACTCTTCCGGATTCTGCAGCATCCGCAGGTTATAAAACTCATAATCAGCGGTATTAATAATGCGAGCGACCTCACGGTCAATTCTTTCCTCTTTAGTGAGACTTGTGGTATCCTCTGTTTTAAAAACACCGGCACATCCGCTTATGAGCAGAATAAAGGGGAGAAGTAGGAAAAAACCGTTGCGAAACCGTTTTACTGATACCTGAGCAGAATTCATGTATTATAACCGAAAGAGAATGTTTACCATAACAGCAAAACTAAACAGAAAACAGGATTTCTACAACAAAAAGAGACATCCGCGCTGAGTAAGCCGCTTTAAAATAAAAAAGCCGCAATCACCCTGAGGAAACTGCGGCTCTCAAAATCAGGGGAACTCAGCGAAAACGGATATCCGGCGAAGTGGTTGTGTTTATCACAACAAATCTCTGCTGGTTTTCGCCGGTTGTCCGACCCGGATTTGTTACAACCTGTCCTGTTCTCCTTAACGATGCTGGCTGAGGTGCATAATCCTCATAGGTCCTGGCGTAGCGTTCCTGTGTGTGACCTGGGGAAGAATAAGTCTGCGGCTCAACAATATCATTGTACACCGGCTGTTCCTGAGTTACAACATATTCCCTTACAACGGGTGCCGGAGCCGGGCTCTGAAATGCCGGCTGCAATGTTGCAGCTCTTTTATTTGCTTTCTTCTCTTTTCTCAACATGTAACCCACGGTGAAAACGAAGAAAATAAAGAATCCGCCTGTTGCTATTAAAAGAATCCAGAAAAAATTTGCCAACTGCATACTACTGCCTGATTACATTGTTATAGATTCTTTGTTCAGTTACCAACCCGCCTGCGAGGGAAAGATTTATTACATCATCCCAAAATGGAAATAATTTTCCGTCAGATGGATTAACTGAACAAAAACTTGAATGATTTGCATGAGATTTGAAGCCGGTCTGACAAACCGCTTTATAACACAATTCAAATGTAGTACATCAATTCCCATGCCATTGTTAAACCTTTAATTCTGAATAAAAAGAGAAATTTTTTCCTGGGAGTCATAACCTGCCTGCACTAAAATGAAACTGCGTCTCAAAATGATGCAGGGTCACTGTCAGAATAAAAACCCATCTGCTCAGCCGGCAGAAAAAAGAGTTTGCTCTGCGTCACAACTTCAGCACGGAGCAGAAAATTTCTCCTTTTTACCTCATTTTATTGGGCATTTACCGATGCTCGTTTTCATCACCTGATTTGTTTTGTTTTAATTTATATATGTATTTTTGACAGATTTTCATCTGGCAGTAAAATTGCAGATATTTTTACGTTTTCAGGTTGACAAGGCAGTTGTTTGAGCTAACCAACAGTGCCCAGAGAGGTTGCCGAGGTGTTAAAATTATGATGGAGTCAGGTTACATGGAGCAGAAATCAGCTTTTGCAGAAATAGACTATCAGCTATTTTTTGAATATTCATTCGATCATTTTTTGATTCTCAATGAAAAAGGCATAATCCTTAAAGTTAATAATCAATGGCGCAAAAACCTTGGATATCTGCCTGCCGAGATGGAGGGGAATCTTTTCCTCGATTTCCTCCACCCGGATGATATCAAACCAACCGTAAAAAAATTTTCCGAGATTCTTGAGGACAAATCTGAAGAGGGTTTTGTTAACCGTTACCGCTCAATCAGCGGTGAATACCGTTTTTTACAATGGAAAGCAAATCTGTTTAACGACAGAGTTTATGCTTCCGCCCGCGACATTACACTTCGCAAAATGCTCGAATCAGAAAGAGAGCACTTCAACCGTTTCTTCGTTACATCAAAAGATCTGTTGGTTATTGCCGACCTGTCAGGCCAGCCCCTGAGGGTAAATCCCGTGGTGGAAGAGATGCTTGGCTATACGCAGGAAGAATATCTTTCCCGTCCCATAAAGTCATTTCTCGCGCCTGAGCAGCACACCTCACAAGCCGCAGCTCTGGAAAAGATGAAGATATCAGGAGAAGTGCTTAATCACCAGTCAAGAATTCTGAGGAAAGACGGCACCATAGCTGATATCTCCTGGCATCTGATTTATATGCCTGAGCAGCAGACTATGTACGCAACCGGTCGCGATATCAGTGAAATGCTTCTTGCAAAAAAAAGAACTGAGGAAAGTGAAAACCGGTTCCGGTCGCTGTTTGAAAATATGGATTCAGGGTTTGTCCTCCGGGAAATGATTTACGATGAGCAAGGTAAAGCAGTTGATTTCCGCTTTCTTGAAGTAAATAAAGCTCACGCTGCTTTAACCGGATACAAGCCGGATGAACTTATCGGTAAAACAGTTTTTGAATTTGATCCGAACTATGATCCTGATTTAATTCAATGGTACGACAATGTAGCAAAAACAGGCACTGCCTGCCACAACGAAGTTTACTATCCCCCGATTGATAAATATTTCGGGGTGCAGTCCTATTGCCCAAAGCCGGGACAGGTTGCATCCGTGTTTCAGGATATCACCGAACAAGTTAAAGCATCAAAGATTATCAGGGAGAAAAATGTTGAGCTGGAAAAAGCAAACGCGGAAAAGGATAAATTTTTTTCCATAATCGCGCATGATTTGCGCAGTCCGTTTCATGGATTTCTTGGTGTGCTGGAAATGCTCAATGATGAAACCGAATCTCTTTCAACCACAGAAATCAAAGCCCGTCTGCAGAAAATACGTGATTCAGGTAAAAAACTCTATACGCTCATTGACAACCTGTTGCTCTGGTCAAGTTTTCAGAGAGGAACAATTCCCTATTCTCCTGTCAAAGTTAATCCGGCCTTCTGTATAGCAACGGCGGTTGATAACGTCAACACATCCCTAACGATAAAAGAGCTGGAGATTAGTGCGGATTTAGAGGAGGATATATATATAAACGCAGACAAGATGATGATGAATACGGTGCTGCGAAATCTCCTTTCAAACGCAATTAAATTTTCCTACCGTAAGGGCAAAATAACCGTCAGCGGAAAAAAACAGAACGGCATGGCGGTAATCACGGTTCAGGATGAAGGGGTAGGAATCCCGGCTGCTGACCTCCCCCGGCTGTTTAAGAAAGATGAAAAAGTATCTTCTCTGGGAACAGAAAAAGAACCAAGTTCCGGTCTAGGGCTTCTTCTCTGTTCTGAATTTACCGAGGCAAACGGCGGCACCATAAGTGTTGAGAGCACCCAGGGCAAAGGGGCTGCTTTTATCCTGCGGTTTCCCCTGGCACAAGAGCAAACAGAAAAACCCATAAGCCATTGAAAACAAATAACTTATGGGTTTATATTCAGTGCTCCCGAGGGGACTCGAACCCCTGACCAATTGATTAAGAGTCAACTGCTCTACCAACTGAGCTACGGAAGCACTGCAAAAATACGGCAAAAAGAGGGTTTTACAAAGAGGAACCGTAAAATTATGAAGTATGGGTATGAATGATGAAGCATGAAGTATGAATTATGAATTTTGGAGAATTTCCCAAGTAATTCCGCCTCTTTCCTAATCCGCCCAAAAATCCGATGGTGTCGAATAGATTGGAATAACAAAAAATTGTGATTTTTGAATGGTGAATTGTGAATTTTTCTGCCGACTTCAGAGGAGTCGTAAATTGTTAGAATTCGCATCACCCAAAGACCCAACTCGATTCCGGAGGAGTCGAAGATTGGTAGAATTTGCATCCGTTTTATACCAATCTGCAAATCCGCTGGAATCGTCTGACTACATTAACCCTTTTAAAATAAAAAACCCCGGATCTAACCGGGGCTTTTAATTTAAAAGTTAAGAATTACAAATTCAATTCATAATTCATACATCATACTTCATAATTCTTTTAAGGTTACTTGATGAGGATCATTTTTTTTGAATCAGTGAAAGTTTTACCGCCTGCACTTGCGCGGAGTGTGTATATATACGTTCCGCTGGTGAGCTGCGATGCATCAAACTCCGCTTTATGGTAGCCGGCTTCAAGGTCACTGCTCAGTAAGGTCAGAACCTGTTCACCCAGCGTGCTGTAAACAGTCAGGGTAACCCGCGCGGCTTCAGGAAGGGTAAAACTGATACTGGTTGCAGGGTTAAACGGATTCGGATAATTCTGCGAAAGTGAATAAACTTCAGGGCGGTCAACCGTTACTTCCGGGGCGGTATATATGGTTATGGTTCCGTCATAATCTTCCTGCACAAGGCGGTATGTATATGCGCCTGCATTCAGATTCCGTTCAGTAAACTGATACGCGCTTATTTCGGCTGTGTTCCCTTTTCCTGCAAGATATCCGGCTGAAATCCATCCGCTGTTCTGTGATGAACGTTCAATGCGGAATCCCTTGTTGTTTGTCTCAGTTGCTGTGCTCCAGTTCAGAGTAACAGAGTTTCCCTCTGCCGCTGCATTCAGTGAAGTGAGCTCAACAGGAACATCACCAATAAGCAGATTAACCGGAACGGTAATCATCGGTTTAACAGGATCATTGCTCGCTATTTTCACTTCCATGCGATACTGACCGGGAGGATAATCTTCCGAACGCATTTCAAGACGAATCGCTGCTGAGGTTCCAGAGGAAAGTGTTCCTCCCATGCTGTTGGTGCTGAGCCATTCAGGATCGGCAGAGAACTTCACTGCATGATTGTTTTTAACATACACTGCATTGTAAGCAACCGGAAGCCCGACTGAGCCATCACCATTTTCAATACCGACTGTGGCTGAATTCATGGTTGATGATGTCATGGTCTTATAGTAGAACATGATTCTTCCGTTTGAATAGAGAACAACCTGGAAAGTTAATGAAGAACCGGATGTTGAATATCTCGACCAGTTGTTATACTGAAGAATCAGACGGTTGCCTTCAGCTTTGTAATATACATTACCGCCGTTTGTTCCGTCAAGATCATCCCAGAACGGAGCAAGCATATCATTAGGTGCAGCCGCTGTTGGAATCTGTGCATTTGTAAACATGTTGGCTGTTGGTGCAGCAAACAGTACAGCACCGTTTGAGGAAACAAATACCTGTGTTTTTTGTACATCATAATACTTAAACTGGAAAGGTATTGATACCGGTCCTGCGTATCCTTCATCCTTTGCGCCGAATGTTCCGGTTGGCAGCCAGTTCGTGAGTTCGGTTCCGGTTGTTGCTATATCATTCCATTCGAATGCCGGTCCGTTTGGTTCGTCACTGTCTATCCATTTATATCCGCCGGCATCAGGACCGCCCTGTCCTTCTATGCTGAAACCGGTTGGCTCAGCATCATCTTTACGCGGGAACTTCACTTCAAGTGATGTAACCTGCTGCGGAACAAGCGATACTTTTATATTACCCGGGAAAGAATTATTCTCGAGCGTTACGGTATAATCCAACGTTGAAGGATTCAGTGCAATGTTTGAGAGCATTACGCTGTCAACCAGTGTCTGATTACTCTGCATCACCCTCATGATACTGTCAGGTGCAGCGGTAACAACCGGTGCAGCAAGAGTGGTAGCTGAGATAACATTTGACATAACAGATATATTATTCCATCTGTCAGATGAACGGATTGCAAAGTAGTACTGTGTTGCAAAGTTCAATCCGGTAACTGTGAAGGTTTCGGTCTGACCGGCCGGTTTTGGAGCTCCGGTGATATTCAGATTTGCCGCACTATTGAATGAGTTGGTATCGGTAATCGGAGAAGTTGAATACTTTCCGATATATTTTGTTACACCGCCATACGAAGTATCAGCAGGTGCAGTCCAGGTCAGAGTAACAGCATTTGAAGTAACTGATTGCGAAGCAAGATTGGT
>JADLAF010000218.1 GCA_020848375.1 Ignavibacteriaceae bacterium | reverse complement strand
TTAGTCAGCAAAGCGGATAACCTTCTTACCGGACTCGCTGCCGCACCTGGATTGGTTATCGCAAAGGCGCATGTTTACCACCGTGAAACTCTTCGTGTGGCTGATGACCCTATACAAGATGTGAATGAAGCACTTCTTAACTTTGATGAGGCCTTAGCACGGGCAAAAAAAGAAATAGGAAAGATTTTTTCTCTCGCCAAAGAAAGTATTGATGAAAAAAGAGCCGGGATTTTTGAAGCACAAATGATGATCCTGGAAGATGATCATTTCCTGAGAAAAATTAAGGGGCGTATCATTGCTGAAATGAGAGTGCCTGAATATATCATCTTCGACGAGTTTAACAAGTACAAGGAGATGTTCCTGAATGCACGTGATCCGAATATCCGGGAACGCGCCGAGGACATTGAAGATATTAAATCAAGAGTGATTCGTAATCTTCAGAATAAACGATTGCAGTCACGGATTGCCCAGGGCTCGCTGATTGTAGCAGAAATACTTACGCCGGCTGATACACTGCTTTTTGCAAAAGCTGGTGTAAAGGGCTTTGTAACTGACCGTGGCGGGCTTGCCTCGCATACTGCTATTATAGCCCGTTCGCTTAACATCCCAGCGGTTGTCGGCACTCATCACGCCAGAGACCTGATTAAACAAGATGACCTTTTAATTATTGACGGTTTTCATGGGTTGATCTTCATCAATCCGGATGATGAACAGTTGCAGTATTTTTATACAAAACTTGAACATCTGACTCAGATCAATAAGGATCTTGAGAATATCAGAAGTCTTCCTTCAGCTACCGAAGACGGGAGGGTGATTAACCTCTTTGCAAATGTTGATGTGTCCGGTGAAATTGAATCAGTAATCTCAAATGGCGCTA
Organism: Ignavibacteriaceae bacterium; assembly: GCA_020848375.1. Lineage (GTDB taxonomy): Bacteria > Bacteroidota > Ignavibacteria > Ignavibacteriales > Ignavibacteriaceae > H2-BAC3. The sequence goes on along the minus strand of JADLAF010000218.1, from coordinate 23,937 downwards.
AGGGAATTGGGCTCTATAGGACCGAACAAATAATTGAGGAGATGGGTGAGTTCCCCGATGAGGAAGAGCAGCAGCATATATATGAGAATTTGTCTCACAGAATATATCCTGGGGAGGTTACGATACGGGCCTTTGATATAGGCGGTGATAAGGTTAGTATTTTTGACGGTCATGAGGCAAATCCGTTTTTAGGACTGCGCGGCATTCGTTTTTTGTTGCAGAATCAGCCCCTGTTTAAATCTCAGTTACGTGCTATTCTGAGGGCCAGCATCAACAGAAATATCCGGTTTATGCTGCCGATGGTCTCTACACTCGAAGAAGTGCGGGACACAAAAGTCCTTTTGGAAGAATGCAGAACTGAACTGCGCGCAGAAGGCGTGCAGTATGATGAAAATATGAAGATAGGCATTATGATTGAAGTGCCTTCCGCTGCATTTATGATTCGCGATCTTGCCAAAGAAGTTGATTTTTTTAGCATTGGAACCAACGATTTGATTCAGTATATGATGGCAGTTGACAGGGGCAATGATCTAGTGGCTAATCTCTATAAGGAATTTCATCCCTCTGTGCTGCGTGTCCTGAACCGAATCATTAAAGAAGCAAATGAAAACAAAGTTGAAATAAGTATCTGCGGTGAAATGGCTGCTGATACCATTGCTGTTCCTGTTCTTATTGGTTTGGGGCTCAGGAATCTTAGTGTCTCAGCCATGGCAATTCCGTATATAAAACGGACTGTGAGAGCAAGCAACTTTGCTAAGTGTGAAGCACTCGCCGAGAAAATACTTAAATATCCGACTGACACAGAAATTGTTGCAGAAATTGAAGAATTCTTTACAACTAATTCAATAAACCGTACACGAAATATCCTCTGATTTATGAACATAGCAGACCTTGTAAAAAAACACGACCCTGAAAATCTATTTGATGTCCTGGTTAATACCTATTCACAGATTGAGTATAGCAGTGCAGTAACCGTTAAAGGCATACTTCCGGATGCTGGAAAGATAACTAATGTGATTATAACCGGACTCGGTGGCAGTGCTATTTCCGGGGATTTATTCAGGAATATCTTTTCAAGAGAACTTAAGGTTCCGGTTTCGGTAAACAGAAATTATAACCTTTCTGAATTTGCCCGTGAAAATACTTTACTGATTACCTCATCTTACTCCGGAGCGACAGAGGAAACTCTTTCAGCTTTTGATGATGGCCTTAAAAGAGGATGTAAAATAATTTGTATTTCAACAGGCGGGGAGCTTGTCCGCCGCGCTGAGCAAAATTCTTTTCCGGTTTTTGAATTACAGAAGGGATTCCAGCCGCGGTATTCTTTGGGATTGAGTTTCTTTGCTTTGGTTTCGATTTTCTCTAAAATGAAATTACTTTCAGATAAATCTGAATTTGTCTCTGCTGCAATATCCTTATGGAAAGAGATGGGAAGAGAATTATCATCTGACAATAACAGAGCACTAAATCTGGCAGTTAGTCTTTTAGGAAGTGTTCCGGTGGTTTACGGCGTTTCAGATTTTACGGATGCTATTGCTGTACGTATAAAGTCACAGTTTAACGAAAATTCAAAAATTCACAGTTTTAGCAATGCGTTCCCTGAGCTTAATCATAATGAAATCATCGGCTGGGAAACTCATCAGTCAAGCGGGCTTAATGCTTCCGTTATTATTCTAAATGACCCTGAATATCATCCACAGGTGCACAGGAGAATTACCATCACCTCTGATCTGATCAGAGGCGAGGGCGCTGAGGTTTTTATGGTCGAAGGTCAACAGTCCACTTATGCGCTGCGTATGATGGAGATAGTCTATTTTCTTGACTGGGTTACTTATTACTTTGCACTGCTGCGGGGAAAAGACCCCGGAGAGATTGACTATATTCATCTTCTCAAGAAAAAACTCGCTGAATAAATATTCTTTCTTTTTAGTGACCTCCGGTTTCAGAGCGAAGCCGGACTCTGTTTTTGTGTGTAAAAAATTAAATCACTGATATTTTGAAAACCAGATTACTGCTTTTTCTTTTACTGTTCATCGCTGGGGGGGAGTTGTCTGCCCAGTTTTACTTCTTCGGGCGGAATAAGGTACAGTATGAGAATTTTGACTGGAAGGTTCTAAAGACTGAGCATTTTGATATATATTATTATAGTGATATGGATGAAATTGCCCAGATAGGGGCTGCTTACGCAGAGGATGCCTACAGTTACCTTAAGACTGAGTTTAACCATGTTATTTTCAGGCGCACACCACTCATTTTTTATAACACGCATATTCATTTTCAGCAGACAAATACGACTCCGGGGTTTATCCCAGAGGGAGTCGGCGGTTTCTTTGAGTTTATTAAAGGGCGGGTGGTAATTCCCTACAACGGGTCATTGGAGCGATTCCGGCATGTGATATATCACGAGCTAGTGCATGTTTTTATGACAACTCGTCTGATGCGGATTGCAAATGACTATAAGCTGAACACGGAACGTTTCCCTCCCCTTTGGTTTGTTGAAGGGCTTGCGGAGTTTTACTCAACAACCTGGGACTCAAGAGGTGAAATGGTCCTCCGTGATGCTGTCCTGAATGATTATCTGCCAGGCATTGAAGATATTTATTCCATCAGTGGTACCTTTCTCATGTATAAGGAGGGACAGGCATTTCTTGGGTTCATAGATAAGTTTTATGGCAGGGAAAAAATACTGATGCTGCTCAATAATATCTGGATGTTTGACAGTTTTAAGGATATGCTTGAATATACACTGGGAAAACCGCTCTCTGATATTGACCGTGAGTGGAAATCGTATCTTAAAAAAATGTATTATCCACTCTATGACAACTATGTGAATATCAGTGATAAATCTGCAATAATAAACAAAGTCGGTTTTAGTTTTTCTCCTGTTGTTAAACATAATGAAAAAAGCACTCAGGTTTTTTTTACAGGGAACCTTGACGGATACTCCTCGCTATATCTTATTGAAAAGAAAGAGGGGGAAAAGCAATATTCGAGTCCAAAGTTGGTAATACAGGGGGAGCGCAGTCCGGAACTGGAAGCATTTCATCTGTTTGACAATGCTCCGGGTATTTCCGCTGACGGAATAATTGCCCTCTCAACCAAATCCGGGGCGTCAGATGCGATTCATTTTTATTCCACAGATGAATCTTCAATAGTTGCCCTTTTTTCAGATGAATCATTAGTCAGTATTTCTTCACCTTCTTTTAGCAGCAAAGGCGATAAAGTTGTTTTCAGTGCCATTGACAAAAAAGGATATTCAGATTTGTTTATTTATGAGCTTTCTTCAGAAAAACTCATACGGATAACCAATGATTATTATGAGGACAGAACTCCTGTTTTTAGTGATGATGATCAGGAGATTATTTTTGCTTCCGACAGAACAGCCGGGGCAAATAAAGGATATATCAACCTTTTCAGAATAGATAGCAATGGTCTTGATATTTATTATGTTACCGATCAGCCGGCTAATATCGAAGCACCACGCTTAGTTCCCGGGAAAAATGGACTTATCGCTCGCGCTGATTATGATTCAGTTGATAATTTCTTTTTTATTGATTTGAGCAGGAAAAACTTCCAGTCAGTGTATCGCATAACTTCATTCATTTCTCCGGTGTTTGACCACTGGCTGATTGATGATACCACAATGGTTTTTAGCGGATTTGAAAATTCAAGTTTCCGGCTTTACGAAAAAAGTTTTTCTCTTACTGATACTCAGTTTGTGATCTCACCGCTAAAGATTTCATCACCGACCTGGACCGCGGGCAAATACACATCTGAAATTGCCCGTCAGGAAATATATTATGAAAATGAGTACACACTTGACTACGCGCAGAGTCAGATTTCAACTGACCCGGTTTATGGCACCAGCGGAGGTGCAGTACTTTCGCTTAGTGATCTGTTCAGTAATGACAATTACTTCTTTTTGATATATAACACAGCACAGGTGCAGGATGATTTTCTTAAATCGTTTAACATTGCGCTGACCCGGCTTAATCTATCAGAGAGAACCAATTACAGCTACGGTATTTTTCATTTCAGCGGAAGGAGGTATGATCTGAGGGATACGGATGAGTTTTTCTACGAAAGAAGTTTTGGCGGCTCACTGGCGTTTTATTACCCTCTTTCAAAGTTTGACAGGATTGAGGCAAACATTACCATTGCGAACAGCGACAAGCAAGTGATCACCGGGGTTGTAGAACGAAAAGCGCTTCTGCACAGTAATTCAGTTTCTTATGTGTTTGACAATTCACTCTGGATGCCCTCAGGTCCGGTTGATGGTATGCGTTTCCGCTTTCTGCTTGGATACACTACCGATGTCAAATATAGCAATGTGAATTATTATACGGTAATAACAGATTTGCGTTATTATTATCGCTTGTCATTGCGCTCTGCTCTTGCCTTCCGCGGTTCATTATTTTTTAACGATGGAAAAGAGGCGCGCCGTTATTTTATGGGGGGGAGCTGGGATTTACGCGGCTGGCCCAGATGGGCGATTCGCGGCGAAAAAATGTGGATTCAGTCAACTGAATTGCGGTTCCCGTTATTTGATCAAATAAGAGTTACTACTCCAATCGCTGATCTGGGGTTCTTTGGAATACGGGGAGCATTATTCTGGGACTCTGGCGGGGCATGGGATAAATCTTATGAAACAAGCATAGGAAGCATCGGCGGCGGAATTCGTTTTAATCTCTTTAATGTTATTATTCTTCGATATGATGTAGGTAAGAAGATTGAACAGAATTATACAAAATTGCAGACTGGATTATTCTATCAGTTCTTTTTCGGGTTCGACTTTTGAAAAAGATACTTGTCTTCATATTGTCGTTTCTTGCTGCCGGCTGCAGCAGTTCTTATATCAAAATTGATGTTAAATTAGACCAAAGTTATATCCCCTATTTCTCTGGAAATCCGGGAAGGAACAACTACGCCGATTTTATTCTTAAAGATACCTTAACATTTGCCTGGCAAAATGAAATGTACGGAAGCTTTGGTTTTAACGCTGTTGTTGGCTATGACAGCGTTGTGTTCATAAATGACCTTTCAGGTAAAATCTTCGCCTTTAATATATATAGCGGAAAGAGAGCCGGACAGGTTAAATACCGCGGAACAGTAGCCGTTAGTCCGTTGATTCATAAAACCCATATTATTTTCCCTGTCTCTGATTATAATGGACCGGGCACAACGATATATTCATACGATTTTACCCGGGGAAGCGAAAGGTTTAAATACAGTTTCACCGGTAAAATACTGAGTGAAGGGTTAGTTATCGGAGATCAGTTTTTCTTCGTGACTGAAAGCGGAACCGTTCATCTCTTAGATCAGACCGGGTCACTTCTTGATTCTGAGGAAACTGAGTTTTACACCCATTCAATTCCAGTCATGAATAAGGATTTTGTATATTGGGGAACTGACCGGGGGGCGGTTCTGCGATATGATCTCAGACAGAAAAGTCTGAACGGGCGGATATGGATATCTGATTTTCCGCTTGAAGACGGAATTATTTATAATGGTATTTATTATCTCATGGATAGTCAGGGAGTGCTTTATGCTGTTTCACTTGATGACTTCAAAATACTTTGGAAAATAGATTCTGGTAAAAAATCATTAGCTGCGCCGGTGCATGACAATACTGCCCTCTGGATAACAGCTCAGGACGGAACCGTATTGATGATAAATCCTGAAGAAAAGTCCATTATAAAATCTAGGCAGTATAAGGAGTATTTTAATACCTCGCCGCTGGTACTGGCAAATGCACTGATTTTTGCCGCCCATAGTGGTAACTTGCTTGTAGTTGATAAAGAAAGTTTAGATATCCTTCAGGAAATTCAGTTTGATGCGCGAATGAAACTTATCCCGGTACTCTTCAAAGGATACCTCTTTACTGGTTATGACAGCGGAATTCTTCAGGCATATAAGGTGAATACAAACCAATGACGCAGACGAGAATTTTGTGGATTATTTTGTTATTGTTATGCAGCGGAGGCCTGAACATTTTGTTGGGTAGTGCTATATATCAACGTATGAGTGCAGATTCAATCTTTACCAACTCACATTGGCTTTCGCCTGTAATTTATGACCATTTTCAAAATGACCCGATGGATGCAGATAATAAAACATTGATAATTACTATTAGCACAGTTCCCGCTGATGCCGAAATTATAGTTGATACATTGTTGATCGGCAGAACACCTGCAAAAATTCCTTATGTATCAAAGCTCTCATTGCGAAAAAAGGGATTTGCTGAGTTGGAAATTTCTCCAAAGATGACTGATAGGATTCAGAACTTTGAGCTAATTCGACTCGCACCCCCGGATAAGGAATCCTTTTTTCAGTCAAATACTTTTACTTTGGTAAGTGCGGCAATTATTGTTTTGGGGGGAACAGCGGCTTACCTTAAAATTCAGGCGGACGGACAGTTTGAGGAGTACCAGAACACTGGTAATGACACTTACCTGTCGAAAACAAGACAATACGATCTTTATAGTGGTCTGGCATTTGGAGTGATGCAGATTAACTTTGGCTACCTTGTCTATAAATTTCTGGTGAATCCGTAATGAGAACAGAGAAAACAGTTATGAAGCACTTATTAATTGCAGTCTTTATGATAACACTCACCGGTGTGGTTTTAACAGGTTGTGGTTTGCGTAACGCAGATGCGGAAAATAAACCGGAAAATTTTGTAACGAATGATTCAACAAAAGAAAAGTCAGGTGAATATATGTTTAAAGTACAGAAAACCGATGAAGAGTGGAAAAAAGAACTGACCGAAGAGCAGTATTACGTTCTCAGGCAGAAAGGAACCGAAAAAGCTTTTACCGGAGAATATGATCATCACAAAGAAAAAGGAGTATTTGCCTGTGCTGGTTGCGGGGCTGAGCTTTTTTCTTCTGAAATGAAATATGATTCCGGCTGCGGCTGGCCTGCTTTTTTTACTAAATTAGCAGGTGACAGAATCATTGAGCAGGTTGACCGTAGTTTCGGCATGATCCGAACTGAGATATTATGTGCATCATGTGGCGGGCATCTTGGTCATGTATTTGATGATGGTCCTCAGCCCACCGGTCTGAGGTATTGTGTTAATTCAGCATCACTTAAGTTCATCCGGTCGGGACAAAAATGAACGGCAAAGACAGGATTGCCCGCCATTTGAACCTGGGAATAAGTGACCGGACTCCGGTTATGTGTCAGTTGTCTATAGGTCATTATTTCCTGCATTCAGGTATTGATCCTGTGGAAATCTGGTTCGAGTCTGGGGCCTTTGCCGAAGCATTGGTGAATATGGCAGACAGATATTCTTTTGATGGTGTTCTGATAAATCTTCCTGGCAGAAGTGATGTATATAAAAATAGTGTGAAAGAAATCCAACGTTCCCATGATGAAATAAAAGTAATCTGGAAAAACGGACATTATACAATTCTCCCCTTTGATGATAATCCTCATTACTATACACCGGCTGGTGAAAGGATTTTTCCCACGTTTGATGATATTGATCCTGAGCAGCTTTATTATGTTGAACCGTGGGATGTTACTGAAGTTAAGTTTCCTTTTTTCTGGGGATTTGATGAACACCGCGAGAAATCAGATTTTTTCCCAGACTATCATTTTGACACCATCAGAAAAGTTAAATCTTTAGCTGGTAATCGTTTATCGGTTCATTCTGAGGTGTTTTCTCCCTGGTCACAGTTTCTTGAATTGCTCAATTATGAAAATGCCCTTATGGCAATCATGGATGACCCGATTAAAGTTAAGGTAATTCTCTCTCAGCTTACTGAAGGTACTATTGATCTGGCAAAAAAGCAGGCATTAGAGGGAGTTGATGCAATACTCATTTCTTCAGCTTTTGCGGGAGCAGGACTTATTTCCCGCGATCAGTACAATGAATTTGTTCTTCCTTATGAAAAGCGAATTATTTCAGAAGTCAGGCAGACTTCAGACGTACCGGTATATACGCACACCTGCGGCAGCATTGGGGACCGGCTTGATCTGATGCTTGAAACAGGAACAAGGGGAATTGACACGCTTGATCCCCCTCCGCTTGGAACAGTTGACCTCGCTGAGGCAAAACAGTTTCTTAGCGGAAAAGTTTTTATAAAAGGAAATATTGATCCGGTCAATACACTGCTGTATGGCAGCAGAGAAGATATTATTTCGGATGTAACCCGGAGAATTCAAACAGGCAAACCCGGTGGCGGTTATATATTATCGTCTGCCTGTTCGGTTGCGCCGCACACTCCGCCTGAACATATTATGCTTCTTGCAGAACTGGCTGAACAACATGGAAAATACTGAAAAAGAATTATTTAGTCAGTTGGCACAGGCAGTCATTGAAGGCAAACAAGAGATTACTGTTGCTCTTACAAATGAACTGCTCACCCTTGGAACTGAGCCAAAGCGAATTTTAGATGAAGGGCTGATGCCCGGTATGGAGGTTGTTGGTATCCGGTTTCGGGACAACATTATCTTTGTTCCGCAGGTGCTCATTTCTGCACGAGCGATGAAATCCTCTCTGGCTATTCTTGAGCCGCTGCTCTCAAAATCAGATATATCAGGGGCCGGGACCATAATTATCGGGACGGTCAAAGGTGACATACATGATATTGGTAAAAATATCGTTGCTATGATGTTAAGGAGCAGCGGATTTAAGGTTGTTGATATTGGCATTGATGCTAAAGTTGAAAAATTTTTACTAACGGCTGAGCAGGAAGGGGCACAGATTCTTGGAATGTCTGCACTACTTACAACAACCATGGGCTATATGAAAACTGTTGTCACCAGAGTCCGTGATGATAAACTTCCTTATAAAATTATGGTTGGCGGCGCGCCTATCTCAAGGCAGTTTGCTGAGCAAATTGGTGCTGACGGCTACGCAAGAAACGCAACTGAAGCTGTTGCAATGGCAAAAAAACTTATGGAAGAATTTAAGACGGCGTCATGACCTTAAAAGAAAGAATTTTTTCAACAAATGATATTCTACTCGCTGACGGCGCAATGGGTACTGAACTTCAAAAGCGTGGATTGGAGAGCGGGGCATGTCCTGAACTGCTTAATCTTACTCACCCTGAAATTGTCCGTTCCGTTCATAAAGATTATATATCAGCCGGGGCAGATATAATTGAGACCAACACATTCGGAGCCAACCGGGCCAGACTTAAATTGCATGACTCAGAAAATTTAGTCAGAGAAATTGTATTAGCTGCTGCGGAGAATGTCCGGGGTCTGTCATCGTCAGTATATATAGCCGGCTCCATGGGACCATTGGGAGATTTAATTGAGCCGCTCGGGCTCATGTCTTCCTCTGAAGCGTATGATATTTTTGCTGAACAGGCGTCTGCCTTTGGTGGGGCAAAAGTGGATGTTATATTTATTGAGACTATGATGGCACCTGAAGAAATTCTTATTGCTATTAAAGCCGTGAAGGAAAATACTGAGCTGCCGGTTGCTGCATTAATGACTTTTGAACATGGTCAGGTAGGGTACCGAACTATGTGGGGAACGTCTGTGGCTGAAGCAGCTCTGTTGCTTACTGATGCGGGTGCTGATATCATCGGCTCAAACTGCGGTAAAGGTTTTGATGAGATGACGGGGGTGATTGGCGAATTTAAGAAAGCAACATCAAAGCCGCTTCTTGCCATGGCTAATGCAGGTATTCCCGTTTGGGAAGAGGGTAAGTCCATCTATAGAGAAACTCCTGAGATGATTGCAGGTGATGTGAGGCAGATTATTGAATCGGGAGTGCGGATTATCGGTGGCTGCTGCGGTACAAACCCCGATCACATCAGAGAAATGAGAAAAATTTTGAATCTTTATCAGAAATAATCTGTCTAAAAGATTAAAAAAACGGAGATTTAATGTACGACATACAGGATTTTGAAAGTGAAGTCATCCGGGCCAGTTTTGTTCAGCCGGTTGTGGCTGACTTTTGGGCTGAGTGGTGCGGTCCCTGCAGAATGCTTTCTCCCATCCTCGAAAAATTAGCGGATGAAGCAGAAGGCAAGTGGAAACTTGCGAAGGTAAATACAGAAGAATTCCCTGAAGTTTCTGCCAGATTTGGCATCAGAAGCATTCCTGCTGTAAAACTTTTCATGGAAGGAAAACCGGTAGATGAATTTGTCGGTGCACTTCCCGAAGGGAAAATACGGGAGTGGCTTAACAAACATATTCCTGATGAGGAAAAGAGGATTCTTAAACAAGCCGAAATTCTGATTACCACAAGTCAGCTTGAGCAGGCAAGGATGCTTCTGAATCAAACTATTGAAGGCGGCTCCCATAATCCGGATATTCTTTTGCAATATGCCCGGACAGTTTTCTTTTCAGACTTCGGAGAATACATCAATACTATGGAAAAGCTTGGTGCGCGGAAAGAGGGAGACGAACTTTATAGAACTCTCATTCAATTCGAGGAACTGCGTACCCTGAGTAAAAATCCAGAGAATCTTCCGGATGGGGAAGTTAAACTGGTGATGCTTGACGCAATTAATGCACTAATGGAACAAAACTTTTCGGCATCGCTTGACAGGTTCATCGAAGTAATCAGGACAGACCGTTATTACAAAGATGATCTCGCGAGGAAGTCCTGCGTTGCAATCTTTAAGTACCTGGGTGAGGAACATCCGGCTACTTTGGAATTCAGACGTCCCTTCGGCAGAGCTTTATATTAATCTTCATGCCCCGGGTTTGCACAAATCCGCGGCTTCCCATATCTGGGAAATACCAGCAGTTCTCTTATTTATATCCGGATTTTTTGAATTCTTACCCTTAAATTAGGATGTAAATTTCAGATATTTTAGATGCAGAATCCCTGAAAAATGGCATATTTATTGCATCAGTGACTGCTCTAGGGCTCTCTCTGCATGTATTTTTAGAAGAAAGAATTGGTGCTGGAAAAATCAGTTTCAGAACGGGTTGTGTGCTTTCACTGCGGTGAAGATTTACCCTCTGACCCGATAACCTTTGAAGGAAAAAGTTTTTGCTGTCTTGGATGCCGGACGGTCTATGAGGTTCTCTCGAGTAATAATCTTGGGCAGTATTACGGAATCAACCAAACGCCAGGAACCCGTCAGTCCGGAGTGCAGGACAAAGACCTTGGATTCCTGAATGACCCCTCAATCAAATCCCGCTTTATCAGGTATTCTGATGATCAGATGAGCATCGGGCAGTTTTACATACCAGCCATGCACTGCTCCTCTTGCATCTGGTTGCTTGAAAATCTTTTTAAGCTGCATAACGGGATTTTTGAGTCCACCGTTAACTTTGGGGATAAAATTCTTACCATCAAATTTGACCATTCACAGCTTTCACTGGCAGAACTGGTACGTCTGTTCAGAAAAATCGGGTATCAGCCGAATCTCTCACTTTCTGATGAAAGGACTGGCGGAGAGAAGGAGTATAGCTACCGTCTGTATAAAAAATTAGGTGTTGCCGGTTTCAGCTTCGGAAATATCATGTTGCTCAGCTTTCCTGAGTATCTGGGTTTTGGAGGTGATGACCTGCTGCTGCGGAATACCTTCCGGATTCTTATTTTTTTTCTTGCTCTGCCTGTGCTACTTTATTCATCTACAGATTATTTCCGCTCAGCAATTGCTGCCATAAGGGAGCGGGGTATTAATATTGATGTGCCCCTCACATTAGGCATTATTGCACTTTTTGGAAGAAGCACTTACGATCTTTTCTGGACATCAAATCCCGGTTATATGGATTCATTTGCAGGGCTCTTATTTTTTCTTCTTATTGGAAAACTTTTTCAGCACAAAACATTTGAGTCTCTCAACTTTGACAGAACCTATCAGTCATACTTCCCCTTAAGCGTAAGTGTGGAAGGAATTGATGAGGATGTAACAATACCTATTGGTAATCTGAAGCCCGGAGATACAATCATTATCCGCAATCAGGAAATCATTCCGGCAGACGGAATTCTAACGGAGGGTGAGGCACTTATTGATTACAGCTTTGTTACCGGAGAGTCTTCCCCGGTTGAAGTAAAAACGGGTGAGCTTATATACGCGGGAGGGCGTCAAACCGGCGGGATAATTAAGCTAAGTGTTGTTCAGAGAACTTCAGAAAGTTATCTGACCAGGTTGTGGAACAATTCATCTGATGCAAAGAAGCAGCATTCAACGTATTCAGATTTTTCGAATGTTGTTTCAAAATACTTCACCGTTTTAATTTTACTGTTAGCTATTGGCGCATCAGCATATCACGCCATTACTTCATTTGAACTGGCAATGAGTGTATTTACAGCAGTGTTAATTATTGCCTGTCCCTGTGCTCTGGCACTCTCAACTCCGTTTACCTTCGGCAGCGCCCAACGTATTCTAGCAAATGCCGGTTTCTACGTGCGTAACCCCATTATTATCGAAACAATGGCAAAGATTAATACCATTGTATTTGACAAGACCGGAACTCTCACCGGTTTACAATCCTTAGAAGTACGCTATTTTGGAGAGGAACTCAGTGTTTCCGACCGTGAATCATTTGCCTCACTTTTCAGAGAGTCGGTGCATCCGCTCAGCCGGAGGTTATACCTGTATTTAAAGGATGAGATTACCAAAACAACAGGTGTTAATAAGTTCAGCGAAATAGCCGGATTCGGTATTGAAGGATATATAGACGGAAGAATTATCAAAGCCGGCAGCGCAAAATTTCTGCAAAGGGAAAATCCATCTCAGATTTCAGAATTGGTTAAAGATTTTCCGGGTAATAAAGTTTATATAGCCACTGATGAAACAGTAAGAGGTTGTTTTGTTGTTTCAAGCGTCATCCGCGAGGGAGTTAAAGATATGATTGCTGATGCTGAGTTGACAAACGAGGTCTTCCTCCTCAGCGGTGATACGGCAAAACAGGATTTATCACTCCTGAAACTCTTCAGAGATGAGAGAAAAACTCATTTTGGTAAAACTCCTTTTGAAAAACTTGAATTCGTAAAAGTCCTCAGAAAACAGGGAAAAACTGTTTTAATGGTTGGTGACGGTCTGAATGATTCAGGCGCAGTGGGTGCTGCGGATGTGGGGGTTTCTGTTTCTGAAGATGTATCCGGATTTACTCCGGCAGGAGACGGAATACTGACGGGAAAGCGTGTGCGGGATACGGCTAAATTCCTGAGATTTACAAAAGATTCAATGACCATAATTAAAATAAGTTTTGCCGTCAGCGCGGTATATAACCTCGCCGGACTTTCTTACGCGGTTATCGGTCAACTTACGCCGCTTTTTGCGGCAGTACTGATGCCCCTCAGTTCCATTACTGTTATTGTTATCACTTCACTCGGCTCATTGTTTTTTGCCAGAAAAAGAGGTATTGTATAATGAGTGTTATTGTATTGTTGATTATTGTAAGTGTACTGGTCGCAGGCGGATTTTTAACTGCTTTTATTATATCTGTCCGCCGCGGACAGTTTTCTGATCAGACAACTCCTGCAATCAGGATGCTGTTAGATGATATAAAAAATGAAAAACCTGTTGAAAAAACAAAAGGAGAATTGAATGCACGTTGAGCATTTTAGTTATGACAATAAATCGGTCCGCCTTTTCGCTCTGGCTACAGTTTTTTGGGGAATAGTTGGAACGATTGTAGGATTACACATGGCGCTTCAGTTGATATTTCCCGAACTTAATTTCGGAATATCACAAACCACATTCGGGAGATTGCGTCCTCTGCATACTAACGCTGTAATATTTGCTTTTGTGGGCAATGGAATCTTTATGGGTCTGTATTATTCACTTCAGCGCCTTTGCAAAGCAAGGATGTTCAGTGATTTACTGAGCAAACTGCACTTCTGGGGCTGGCAGTTAATAATTGTGCTGGCAGCCGTTACTTTAGTTTACGGATTTACAACAAGCAAAGAATATGCAGAACTTGAATGGCCAATAGACATCCTGATTACTGTGGTCTGGGTAATTTTTGGCATAAACATGATGGGTACGATCATCAAAAGAAGAGAACGCCACATGTATGTTGCGATATGGTTTTACATCGCGACTGTAGTGACTGTTGCTGTGCTTCATATTGTAAACTCGATTGAAGTTCCTGTTAGTTTCTGGAAAAGTTATCCGGTATATGCCGGTGTTCAGGATGCTCTGGTGCAGTGGTGGTATGGTCATAACGCTGTAGCATTCTTTCTCACAACCCCCTATCTTGGGTTGATGTATTATTTTCTGCCAAAAGCAGCCAACAGACCGGTTTACTCCTACCGGCTTTCGATAATTCACTTCTGGTCGCTTATCTTTTTATATATATGGGCAGGTCCCCATCATCTGCTCTATTCAGCGCTGCCTGACTGGGCGCAGTCACTTGGAACCGTATTCTCCATTATGCTTATTGCTCCTTCATGGGGCGGTATGATAAACGGACTGCTTACCCTTCGCGGCGCATGGGATAAAGTCCGCGAAGATCCGGTGCTTAAATTTATGGTTGTGGCAATTACCGCTTACGGTATGTCAACTTTTGAAGGTCCGATGCTTTCATTAAAGAATTTCAATGCACTTGCACACTTCACTGACTGGATTATAGCACACGTACATGTCGGGGCACTCGGCTGGAACGGATTCCTTACATTCGGCATTCTTTATTGGCTTATTCCAAAACTTTATAACACGCAGCTTTATTCAAAAAAACTCGCGAACTTCCATTTCTGGACGGGGCTTCTCGGCATTGTTTTTTATGCATCAGCCATGTATTGGTCGGGGCTTACTCAGTCCCTCATGTGGAAGCAGTTTACACCTGAAGGGGTGCTGCAATATCCGAACTTCCTGGAAACAGCACTTCAGATAGTCCCGATGTATTCAATACGTGCATTTGGCGGAACGCTGTTTATTGTTGGTCTGTGTGTGATGGGTTATAATCTCTATAAGACCGCGAAACAGGGGACTTTCATGGCAGATGAACCTGTTTCTGCACCAGCTCTGATAAAAGAAAAAACCGCGTTCTCAAAAGCACTTGGTCATACCTGGCTTGAAGGGAAACCGGTATTGTTCACCATGCTATCACTGGTTGCTATACTTATAGGCGGTATAGTTGAAATAATACCAACGTATTTGATAAAAACCAACATTCCAACAATATCATCAGTTCAGCCCTACACTCCGCTTGAACTTGAGGGAAGAGATTTATATATACGTGAGGGCTGTGTCGGATGCCACTCCCAGCTAGTACGTCCCTTCCGTTCGGAAACTGAGCGTTATGGCGAATATTCAAAGGCAGGGGAGTATGTATATGATCATCCTTTCCTCTGGGGTTCAAAGCGAACGGGACCGGATCTGCATCGTTTAGGGGGTAAGTATCCTAATGTCTGGCATTATAATCACATGCTCGACCCGAGAACTATGTCCCCCGGCTCGCTCATGCCGCCGTATCCTTGGCTGATTGAAGATGATCTTGATTATTCAACGATCGCCAATAAGATAACTGCGCTTCGTTCTATAGGCGTTCCGTACCCCGAAGGATTTGAACAGAATGCTGCTGCAATTCTTGAACAGCAGGCAAAGGAAATAGCCGCGGATCTCAAAAACTCAGGAACTCCGGTTGCCCCCAACAAAGAGATTATTGCACTCATTGCATACCTTCAGCGTCTTGGCACTGATATCAAAAAACAAAATTCTGAAACAAGGTGATGACGTATGATAAGTAAAGTGTTATCATCCATTGACGGTATAAGTATTTACCCCGTGTTAGGATTAGTTATTTGTATGCTGATTTTTCTTACCGGAGTTGGTATTGCGTACCGCAAAAACAAGGAATATATACAGCACATGTCCAATTTACCACTGGAAAAAGACTAAAGGAAACTTTATTATGACACTTAATGTAAGTAGATATGTATCACGTTTGCTGCTGAGTCTTCTCTTCAGCCCGTTCACAGCACTGTTTGCACAGGGAGAGGAAGAAATGACCGGTGTTTTTGAATACGGAGCAGTAATTTTCTTATTTTTTCTTTTTGCACTGCTGCTTTTGTTTATTCTGCTTCATGAAATGGAGGAAGGGCAGGACAAAAGTCTGATGTCTGTATTCTGGGTAAAGTTTTCTTCTCAGATGAATGATTCAAAGCCGATTGAACAGGAAAACGAAATACTACTCAGTCATGAATATGATGGCATTAAAGAACTGGATAACAATCTGCCCCCATGGTGGAAATCTTTGTTCTATGTCACCATTGTTTTCTCAGTAATATATATGCTGCACTATCATGTGCTGGAGTCAGGTCTCTCAAGCGAGGGTGAATATCTCACTGAGCTTAAGGCGGCTGAACTTGAAAAAAGTCAGACAAGCACGGTTACTTTCGCGGTAACGGCTGACAACGCGAAGCTACTCACCGATGCCGGTTCATTAGCCAGTGGTAAGGAACTCTATACGAAAAATTGTGTTGCCTGCCACGGTCAGAACGGAGAAGGACTTGTTGGTCCTAACCTGGCGGATAGTTATTTTATTCATGGTAACACAATAAAAGAAGTATTTTTGGTTATTCAGAATGGTGTCACCGAAAAGGGGATGCTCTCCTGGAAAGCACAGTTCAATCCTAAACAAATTGAAGAGGTTTCAAGTTACGTGCTCAGTCTTGTTGGAACAAATCCTGCTAATCCTAAGGCACCGCAGGGAAACCTGATTGAAGCAGTCACTTCTAATTAAATGGTTAGTGTTCTATAATGTCAAAATCAGAAGATAACAGTTCAAATCCGGCTGAATTTTATCGGGACAGTATTTCTACTGTAAACAAAGACGGCAACCGCGTATGGATATATCCCAAGAAACCAAAAGGATTCTTTTATAATGCCAGAACAATAGTCAGCATTTTTCTTTTGATTATACTCTTCGGACTCCCGTTCATTAAGGTGGACGGGCGTCCTCTGTTTCTGTTTAATATTCTCGAACGAAAATTTATTCTGTTCGGAAACTTTTTTGGCACTCATGACTTTTTTATTTTTGTTCTCATTTTTATAGCCGGAATAATTTTTATCTTCCTTTTTACGGCTGTTTATGGGCGGCTCTTTTGCGGCTGGATATGCCCGCAGACCATTTTTATGGAACTGGTTTTCCGTAAGATAGAATACTGGATTGAAGGGGACCGCAATGATCAGATACGCCTTAATGCTGCCCCTTGGTCAGTTCAAAAAGCGGTTAAGAAAATCAGTAAACAGTCAGTTTTTCTTGGACTATCGTTTCTTATCGGAAATCTCTTCCTGGCATATATCATTGGTGTTGATGAACTTTTCAGCATTGTAATGAAATCACCGTCTGAAAACCCGGAGGGATTTACTGTTGTAATGGCGGTGACAGGCGGGTTTTATTTCGTGTTCGCAAGTTTTCGTGAACAGGCCTGCACCATTGTTTGTCCTTATGGTCGTCTTCAGAGTGTGTTGCTTGACCGAAACTCAATTGTAGTGGCCTACGATGACAAAAGAGGCGAGCCAAGAGGCAAACTTAAAAGGGGCGAAGATCGGACAAAAGGTGATTGCATTGACTGCAAACTTTGTGTGGATGTCTGTCCGACAGGAATTGATATCCGCAACGGTATTCAGCTTGAATGTGTGAACTGCACTGCCTGCATAGATGCGTGTGATGAAGTAATGGTAAAAATAGGCAAACCTAAACGGCTCATTCGATATGATTCGCTGAACGGAATCAGTCTGGGTGAAAAATTCAGGATAAGTCCGAGAATCCTCACCTATACTTCATTTCTTCTGCTTTTATTAGGGCTGATTACGTATCTAATCTTCAGCCGGTCAGATGCTTCTGTAACCATTCTCCGTGCACCGGGTACTATGTATCAGGAACAGCCGGGAGGCAAAATCAGCAATATATATAATCTTAATATCGTTAATAAAACGTATGAACCAATGAACATTTCGCTGGCCGTACAGGGGTTGAAATCTGAAATAAAAATCCTGGGTGAAGATGTTTCAGTTGACGGGCAGCAGGTTTATGAGGGTCGGTTTATGCTCATCCTTGAAGTGAAGGATATTGAACGAATCAGCACACCCCTGATTATTGATGTATATAACGGCACTGAAAAATTGTCTGAGATTAAAACTTCATTTATGGGTAACCCGGAGCTGAAAAACCAATGAAGAAAATAACATGGAACTGGGGAGCCGGTATCGTCGTTTTGATTATACTCTTTGTTTTGATGAATATTGTATTTGGCATCATAGCTGTGAGTACAAAAGTTGACCTGGTAAGAACAGATTATTATGAGTCAGAACTGAAATATCAGCAGGTAATAGATAAAAAAAGCAATTACAACAATCTTGATGTTAAACCGGTTTTTAACGTATCAGGGAATAGTGTTACTTTAATTTTCCCCGGTAATGCAAAGAAGATAACTGGTTCACTCACACTTTACCGTCCATCAGATGCAGGACTTGACTTAAGCTATAACTTTACACTGGATAAAAAGGATGCTGTAACATATATCAGCAATGGACTGGTCAAGGGATTATGGAAAGCGAAAATCGAATTTTCAGACGGCTCAATTGAGTATTACACTGAAGAGGAGTTTTATGCCGGCGGATAGTCTGTTGCTCGCATTGGGGTCAGGTTTATTGCTTGGTCTGGCTGGCAGTCTTCACTGCGTTGGTATGTGTGGTCCTCTGGTACTTGGGTTCTCTGCCAGGAATACTCAAAAGGGTCAGGGGCTGAGTCATAGTATATATTACAGTCTTGGCAGAATTTTCACTTACTCTCTTATGGGGCTGGTGCTCGGTTACTTTGGCGCTGGTATCCGGCTGACAGGGTATCAGGGCATTGTAAGTGTTATTATCGGGTCAGTGCTGCTGCTGAGTGTTTTGCTACCTGCTGCATTTAAGGCCAGAGCTTCCTCAGTACCTGGGGTCTGGGTATATACAAAGCTGAAAGCCAGTCTGAGCGGAGTGATACTTAAAGAGGGAAAACCGCGTCCTTTTATGTTTGGTATGCTCAATGGGTTTTTACCCTGCGGATTGGTTTACACCGCGCTTGCGGCCTCACTCGTGTCGGAAACCGTTCTTGCCTCCGCTACTTTCATGGCAGCATTCGGGACTGGTACATCACCACTTTTATCAGCATTCTTTTTTACACAGAGTCTCGCCAGAGTTTTTGGCAGATTTTCCTTCTCAAAAGCTATTCCCTACATAACAGTGTTTATCTCAATTCTGATGATACTTCGGGGGCTTGATCTGGGGATTCCAATGATCAGTCCTCATATTGAGCCATTTTCCGGTCAGAGTTCCGGCTGCTGCCCTCATTAATAAAATCGATTTCTTTTGAATGTCGTCCGGCTGACACGGAAGTGAATATTTATGCTTTAACTGCCGGTTTACCTGCCTGACTATTGCCCCAAGAAAAAAAAGTAGTATTTTCCATTTTTCAAAAATTCTTCAAAGGACAGCATGAAGCAATTCTTCCTTCTTACAATTGTTATTCTTTCTCAGATTTCTGCTTTTAGTCAGTATCAAACAGGGCGTGAATACTGGCACGGCGCGCAGGAAGAAAGAGTGCCAGATATAAAAGAACAGCGTTATATTGTGCCGGTTCAGTACCGCTTCATCCGTCTCGAACTGCAGAACATGAGGGAAATGGCTGCCTTAATTCCGCACGAATCTTTGGTCAGAGAAGGTACGGCTGAACCATTTGCCTTAGAACTGCCAGCCCCGGATGGTGCATTTCAGAAATTCCTGGTGGCTGAGTCACCGATTATGGAGCAGGGCCTTGCTGACCGCTATCCTATGATAAAAACCTTCGTGGGTCATGGCATAAGTGATCCTTACGCCGTTATCCGTTTTGACATTACACCTGCCGGTTTTCACGCGCAAATTCTCACCCCTCAGGGTGCATGGTATATAGACCCTTATTCACTTTCAACAAATGAGTTTTATATCTCCTACTTTAGGGAAAACTATTCTGTTGCGCGCGACCGGGCTGCCGAAGCAACCTGCACGGTAATCGCGGATGAAGATATTGCCGGAGAAATAAAATTCCTGAGAGAGCTGCTTGGCTGGGAGCGCTCCGGTGCTCAGCTCCGTACTTACAGAACCGCTATCGCAACAACCGGAGAATATACAGCATTTCACGGCGGAACAGTGAACTCAGGACTTGCGGCGGTTGTGACCGCGTTAAACAGGGTTACCGGTATATACGAAGCTGAGGTGGCTGTCAGAATGGTTCTGATTACGAATAATGACCTTATTATCTATACCAATGCATCCACAGACCCTTACACCAACAACAGCGGAAGCACTATGCTGACGCAAAATGTAAATAATCTTAATTCGGTTATCGGTAATTCCAACTTTGACGTTGGGCACGTCTTTAGCACCGGAGGAGGAGGTATTGCAGGACTCGGAGTTATCTGCGGAAGCAGCAAAGCGCGCGGTGTTACAGGGCTGCCCAGTCCCATAGGCGATCCGTTTTATGTTGACTACGTTGCTCATGAGATGGGGCATCAGTTTGGTGGGAATCATACCTTTAACGGAAGTTCAGGAAGCTGCTCCGGCGGCAACCGTAACGGTTCAACTGCTTACGAACCAGGCAGCGGAACAACCATCATGGCCTATGCAGGGATATGCAGTGGACAAAATACTCAGAATTTCAGTGACCCCTATTTTCATGGTATCAGTCTTGATGAAATCATTGCGTTCACAACTCTTGGAGGCGGTAACAATTGTCCCGTAACGACGCAAACAGGCAATACTGCACCTGTTGTCAGTGTTCCTCAAGGAGGATTTTCTATTCCTAAAAGCACTCCGTTTTCAATCACCGGTTCGGCAACAGATGCAGACGGCGATTCCCTGAGCTATTGCTGGGAACAGTTTGATCTCGGTTCTGCAGGTGCCCCAGGTTCTCCAGTTGGTAATGCTCCAATTTTCCGCTCTTTTAAACCAACAGCTTCACCCACAAGGTATTTCCCTAAACTGGCTGATGTTATAAACAACACTTACGTAATGGGGGAAATACTCCCATCGTATGCCAGAAGTCTAACGTTCCGGCTGACGGCACGGGATAACCGCTCCGGCGGCGGCGGGATGGGGAAGGTATCGCTCCAGTTCAGTGTTACTGATGCAGCGGGTCCGTTTCTTGTGACTTCGCCAAATACGGCGGTTATCTGGGACGGCAGTACCACACAAACCATTCAATGGGATGTGGCTGGTACACATGCCGCACCTGTTAACACGCAATTTGTAAGAATTCTTCTATCAACCAACGGAGGTCAGAGTTTCTCTCATGTAATTCTTGAAAGCACACCGAATGACGGTGCCGAACAGATTACACTGCCTAATCTGCCGACAACTTCGGCAAGAATAAAGATTGAAGCTGTAGATAATATATACTATGATATTTCAAACGCGAATTTCACGATTCTTGACAACCCGGTCCCGGTTGAGTTAACATCATTCTCCGGTTCAGTAAACGGGAATACTGCTCTTATTGAGTGGGTAACTGCGACCGAAGTGAATAACAAGGGCTTTCGTGTTGAAAGAAGAAAAGAATCTTTCCCCTGGCAGCAGGCAGGATATATAAACGGAAGAGGCAATACAACTGAAATAAGCCGTTATGAGTTTACCGAGTCAGGTCTTGAAACCGGACTCTACTATTATCGCCTTATTCAGGAAGATTATAACGGAACCAGCAAGACTTACGATGCAATAGAAGTTGAAGTAAGCCGTCCGGATGTATTCTCACTGAATCAGAACTATCCGAATCCGTTTAACCCTGCAACCAGCATCAGTTTCTCACTTCCGGTAAGAGGCAATGTTGTGCTTGAAATTTATTCATCACTTGGTGAAAAAGTTGCAACACTTGTGAACGAACTAAGAGAAGCCGGATATCATCAGGTAAGTTTTGACGGCATGCAGCTTACCAGCGGAACATATATATATACAATACGGGTTTCTGCAGGAGAAGCGTCATTTACTGATACGAAAAAAATGATCCTTGTTAAATAATTATGAATTATGAATTATGAAATATGAATTAATTTTAATTTGTAATTCTTGATTTTTAAGTTAAAAGCCCCGGCATTCTGCCGGGGCTTTTTTTGTTTTAAATGCTTTGTCAGCGGACTAATTGTCCTTCGGAGTAAGAGTAAATTATCTGGTAATTTTGTCGTAATACCTCAGGCACTGAGTGTCAGGGTAAGGATACTTTTCTAAGTGTGTGTTGCAATACACATCCGGGAAAATTGGTTCAATGACGCAATCATGAATTACCGGCCGGATTATCTTTTTGGGGAACTTGAAACCGGATGCTTCGGACCCCAAAAACTTAATCATGCGGAAAATCCTTGACATTAGTTCAGGTTTATCATATTTTTGACTCATCTAAAACAACTAAGTGGAGCTACCATGGGTACCCTCGTTCCTCGTTCCTCGTTCCTTGTTCTTGTTCTTGGTATTGGTTTTTTTTCTTGCACTGAGCAGAATATCTGAAAATTTTCCCCAGGTGAAGTTTCCTTATGGCACTATTTCCTCGGCACAGCCCGATCTGGAAGATGACTGGGTGTGGTACAACAATTTTGATTACTTCAAAATACGGGAGTTTTCTCTGATTTATGATATAAATGGTCAGTTACTTAAGGAATTAGTAAACGAGATGCAGGAGCCGGGGGAATACAGTGTTAATTATGCGCCCGGTAAAACTAACGCGAGCGGTATTTATTTTTATGAACTGGTCTCCGGTTCATTCAGAACTATGCGTAAAGCATTATTTGTAAAGTAGATTATCTGTGAAAAAAAGGAAAAAGAGAATGATACAGATAATTATATTTTTTGTACTTCTGCTTGCATCCAACCTGCTGCAGGCAGAGGTTCGTTATGTAAGCAAGACAGGCAGCAGTACGCCGCCTTACATATCACCTGAAACCGCAAGTGATTCAATAAAGAAATGTATTGATATTTCTAATCCGGGTGATACAATATTTATAAAGAATGGTATATATAACGAAGAGCTGAGAATAACAAAAAAACTATATTTTATTGGTGAGGGTGCCGACAGTACAATCATTGCACGATCATCGAATCCGACTGTGCTCTGGTTTGAGTTTGGGGGGGCACTCGATGGTATATCAGTAATTAATCAAACCCCTGAAAACGGTACACATGCTATTTACCTGAATACCCCTTTGAGTGATACACTGAAAATAAGTAATTGTAAACTCGCCTCAACATCAAGTTGCATTGCCATGAATAATGGGCACTTGATAGTTATGAGCTGTTTTTTGAATGGAGGGAGATTTATTGCTACTCTGGGTTTGTCACCAGAATCATCTATTTTCCTAAAAAACAATATTTCATTTTCAAAAGAATTCTTCGGCACCTTCAGTACTCATGCAACTATTCTGAATAATTTATTATACTCTGAACGAGAAATCTTATATCTTCAAAACAATGCTCCTCATCTGGTGGCTAATAATATTTGTATCTCTGAGTATAATAGTACTTCGACTGTTACTGGAACTGGTATTAAAGGATTGGGTGTTACCTTTCTTAACAATCTTGTGAGCGGTTATTTTGAGCGAGGGGGCATAGGTCTGCATTTACATGGTGTAATTAAAAATAATATTGTTATAAATTCAAAGGCAGCAGTATATGGTGCTCATCCGGATGGTTATCCCACTGATTATATAGTGAAGTACAATAACTTTTATAACCCTGAAAGAACCTATTTTAATATGCTCCCCGACAATACCAACATTGATGTGTTTCCCATGTTTAACAGTGAGCAGGATGGGGATTTCCGTCTGCAAAAGTATTCCCCCTTGATTGATGCCGGTGACCCCGCAATACTTGACCTTGACGGCACACGCAGTGACATAGGCCCCTATGGCGGTCCCTACGGTATGGTGTATGAATATGAAGACCGGCCGCCTCTGCCACCGGTAATGGTTTCTTTCAACAGAACAAGAACATCGGTTATGCTCTTCTGGAGAAAAAACCAGGAACGGGATTTAACAGATTACCGGATTTATGCAGATAC
>JADLAF010000217.1 GCA_020848375.1 Ignavibacteriaceae bacterium | reverse complement strand
TAATATCCCGCTGATAACCAATATACAGTTTGCCAAGCGCTTTGTGAAGGCACTGCGTATATACGGGCTTGAAAATCTGCCGCTCAAAAGCTGGAATGAATATAACTGATCAATTAGTAATTAGCAGTTAGTAAGTAGTAATCAATTAACAATGTACAATTAACAATGTACAATGTTTTGCAACTTCGTGTCTTGGTTCGAGTTTTTACTTTGCAAGACTTAGCGTGGACTTCGTTTACTCTGCGTTAAAATGTCCGTAACAAACTTGTAGAAACTTTTCATTATTAATTTTCACCTAACTTTTGTCTGCTGAGAAAAAAAACAAAACTACACTAAGAGACATCCCTCTCTTCTCTGAGCTGAGCATTGAACAGCTTAGGGAGCTTTCTGCGCTCAGTGAAATAAGAAACTACAACCGTAAAGAGCTTCTGTTTACTGAGAATGAACCGTATAAGGGCTTTTATATACTGCTAAAAGGCACCATTAAAGTTTATAAAATAACAGATTCTGGACGTGAAGCGGTAATGCATCTGCTTAAGCCAATATCATCTTTTGGTGATATTCCTCTTTTTGACGGGAAAGACTATCCTGTTAATGCTGAAGCAACTGAGGAAAGTCTTGTCCTATTTGTTTCAAAAGACGGCTTTATCTCATTGCTTAGGAAAAATCCTGAAATAGCCCTTAAAATGCTCGGCGGGTTTGCAAAGCGGCTGAAGAAGTTAGTGAGTCAGGTAGAAGACTTAACCACGCGAGACATCCGCCTCCGGCTTGCGCGGTATATATTGGAAGAGATTAAAAATGCAGGGACTGAAAACCTCCCCGAACCGGTTGTTACACTTACCCTTCCCAAGTCCTCCCTGGCAAGTTATCTCGGCACTATTACCGAGACTCTTTCCCGTACCTTTAAAAAGCTTCAGGAGGACGGAATTTTAAAAGTTAAGGGGAATAAGATTGTTGTCATAAACTGTCCTGCCCTCAAAGAGCTCACTAAACACTAAGGGTTACTTTCCCTGCCCATTGTCTCATACCATACCGTAAAATTGACCTGAATATTTCTTCCCCGCGGGGTAAAAACCTGGTGGTTTAAGCGGAAAAATGCAGAAATCTGACTTAAGTCAAATGCCCCGCGCTCTGGCTCCGGTAACTTTCCGGTGTAAATTATCAAAAAAGGAAATAAGTAATGGATTACAAACAATTAGACATAAGACCAGTTCCCCCAAGGGAAAGACATCCTATGATTTTTTCAACATTTGATGCACTACAGCCGGGTGAAGGATTTCAGTTGGTTAACGATCATGAACCCCGCCCCTTGTTTTATCAATTCGAGCATGAGCGTCCGGGGCAGTTTCTCTGGGAGTATCAGGAAAAAGGTCCGGAACTCTGGCGCGTTAACATCTCGCGCATATAATAGTCTGTATATATCAATCGGAATTTAATGAAAGTAAATTGAATGAGTGAAACAAACAGTAAAGACCTTAAGCCGGAATTTCTTAAAACTGTTGCATCTGAAAAAATTAAGGAGCTTGATGTCCGCCCGATACTTTCCGGGGGTCAGGACCCTTTCTCTCAGATTATGGCAGCAGTAAGCGCGCTCAGCGAAGGAGATGTCTTGCTTCTCATCAACACCTTTGAACCTTTGCCGCTTTATAAAGTGCTTGCACGACAAGGTTTTGAGCACTACACGGAACTTGACGGAGATGAATATCATATATATTTTTGGCAGACGGAAACGCCTGAGCAGGAAAAGGCAAAAGATTTAGTAAAAAAAGGTGAAACTTCTGATCAGGTAGTCATTGAACTTGATGTGAGAGAACTTGAGCCGCCTGAGCCAATGATTAAAATTCTGGAAAAGCTGACCACGCTTCCGGAGTGTGCTGTGCTTCTTGTGCATCATCACCGCGAGCCGGTTATGTTATATCCAAAACTTGAAGAAAACGGTTTTGAGGCAACGGCCAACAGGATTGCCGAAAATTATTATAAAGTGCTTATCAGCCGCAAAAAACAGTAAAAGCAGATGTCAGCCGGTTCTATTGCATCATCGTCATACTCCCCTCCGTTCAGAGTGGTGTCAAAGTATTTCATAACAGCAATCGGCTCGTTTGTGTTTTTGGCTCTGGTGCTGCTCCTGCATTATGACGTGATTACGGGGCATCACTTTCAGCCGAAGGTTCTCGCCCTGAACCATATTGCGGCTTTGGGATGGATTTCAATGATCATCTTCGGGGCGATGTTTCAGCTTGTTCCTGTTGTGCTTGAAGCTCCGCTATACAGTACACGCCTGGCTGAGGCGCAGTATTGGATATATACTGCCGGTACCGCGGGGTTGGCTTACTGCTTTTGGGTGTTCGATACAGGGTGGCTTCTGCTGGTTTCGGCCTTGCTGCTGAATCTGGCGGTTATATTGTTCGCTTTTAATATATATATGACGATGAAGCCGGTTCCGCGTCTTGATATAACAGGAAGGTATCTTGCATCAGGAGTCTTGTGGCTCTGCTTAACGGCTCTCCTGGGTCTGCTGCTGAGCATCAATCTGGGCTCACCGTATCTTACGGTTGATCATCTCAGGTACCTCAATCTTCATGCACATCTCGGTTTCGCCGGATGGATATCCTTTGTTGTGATGGGAGTATCTTACAAACTTATACCGATGTTCACCTTGTCTCATGACTATCCGGTCAGAATGAAAACACCAGTTTTCTGGTGCATGAATGCAGGGCTGGTTGGAATCACTCTGACTGGTCATACAGAAAGGAATCTGCTTTTTTATATCAGCGCACTGCTGATTGGCGTGGCTGTGGTTATGTTTCTTATTCAGATATCTCTAATCCTTAAACACCGTGTCCGCCGCCGTGTAGATACGGGAATTAAGTATTCGGCAGTGGCTTATCTGATGATGGGGCTGACTATGATACTCGGACTTTTTGTGGCCTTTGCCGATGCAGAAGACATCCCCAACCTCACCATTGCTTACGGAGTAATGATACTGTTTGGATATATATCATTGCTGATTTCCGGTCAGATGTACAAAATTGTGCCCTTCCTTGTATGGTACGACAAGTACAGCAGTAAAGTCGGCAAAGAATCCGTTCCGCTTCTTAAGGAAATGATTAATGAAAAATCAGCGGAAACCCAGCTTTTGATTCTGCTGGTTTCCTCATTCGGGGCAGTGTTTTCTCTTATTTTCAGAAGTGAGACGGGTGCGCTTATCTCCTTCCTCCTTATGTTTGCCGGCGCACTGATCTTTTTGTATAACATGATATATATATTCAGAAAGTAGAAAAATGCTTACAGAACAGCAGGTTACAACATTATTAAAAAACGTGATTGACCCTGAAATCGGTGTTAACATTGTTGATCTTGGGCTTGTGTACGGTGTTGCAGTCACAGAAGATGAAGTCATAATTACCATGACGCTGACCACCCCCGGCTGTCCCATGCATAACAGTATAACAACCTGGACGGAGAATATCATCCAACAGAATGCACCGGGAGGCAAAGTTACAGTTAATTTAGTCTGGGAACCCGCCTGGACTCCCGCACGTATAGATCCGGCTGTCCGCGAAGAACTTGGTTTGTAGGCACTGCCGTGTTTTCAACTGTACGATATTTTATAAAGACAAGTCTGGCTTTCCTTATCATAGGAATACTGACTGGTCTGTATATGTCCTATTTGAAATATATAGAACGCACCGGTTACAGTCAGGAACTCATTTCAGCCCACACTCATCTTATTCTGGTTGGTTCGGTTATGATGATGATTATGGGGGTGGCCCTCTGGTTTTTTCCTCGTGCTGAAAAAGAGGATAAAAAGTATAGCCCTGACCTGATACTTGCAACATACTGGGTCATGACCATAGGAACAGGTGCACGGTTTATTTTTCAGGTTATTGCTTCCTTTCATGCAACTTCCTGGAGCGGATATGGGGTAGCGATTAGCTCTGCACTTCAGGTAATTGGTATGATACTGTTCTTTTACTCCATGTGGGGGCGCATCCGTCCGGTCGGGAGTCAGTACCGCGAGGCCAAGGGAGAAAAATTCTAATGATGTATATTGATGAAAACTGCATTAACTGCGGTGCCTGCGCGGTTGAGTGTCCGGTAGAGGCAATACTTCCGCCTGGAGAACCGATTGCAACAGGCAACGGAAAAACTGAGGAACCGTTGTCTGATGAACATTTTTTCATAGTGCCGGAAGACTGCACCGAATGCGCCGGGCTGAGCTCGGTAAAATGTGTGGCGGTTTGTCCGATGGATGCAATAAAAAAAGAAAATTAAACACTAACAACATATAAGGATCTGACATGAAAACTCATTCAAAAAACAGAACGACTGCACTTGTTGCTCTGCTCTTTGTTTTTGTAATACAGGGATATATATATCCACACTGCGATGCTGTTGAGGGACCGGTTGTGAAAGCAGCAAGAAAAGCGATTCTAAGCGGGAATATTAACCACGTTCTGGTCTGGGTGCGAGCTGAGGATGAAAAGGAAATCAGAGACCTCTTTAAGCGCGTTCAGAGTGTGAGTACGCTGAATGAGGAAGCATCAGACCTTGCGCGTGATTATTTTTTCGAAACGGTTGTCCGTGTTCACCGCATGGGTGAAGGAGTAGGATATACCGGAATCAAACCAGTTGGGTATGAACCGGAGCCGGGAATACTCGCGGCCGATGAAGCGCTGGAAAACAAATCAGTTGAAACTCTTCTGCATCATACCGGTGAGAAGTATCACGCTCACGTGAAGGAGTTGTTCGGTGAAGTGGTTTCAAAGAGCAGCTATGCTGTTGATGATCTGGAGGCCGGGCGCGAATATGTAGCCAAATATGTAACTTTTATACATTACATCGAGAGTTTGTATAAAGGAGAGGCACCAAAAACTGATGAGCACCATCATCATTAATTAGGAATTAGTAATCAATGTACAATGAACAATGTACAATGTACAATTCTGACACTTTCAACTTTTATCTCGTAACTTTTAACTGCGAAGTTGGCACGCAGATTATACGGATGCTTTCCAACGCGGATGAAAACGGATCGGAAACTTTTTCGCTGATCTGAAGTAAATTTCTTTGCGCCATAGCGTCTTTGCGCGAACTTTCCGGAGTTGGTACGCGGATTGTACCGATGCACGCAGCGCGGATGAAAACGGATCGGAAACTTCTGCCGCTGATCTTCGGAATCTGCGGGAAACTTCTTTGCGCCAAAGCATCCTTACGCGAACTTTCCGGAGTTGGTACACGTGTTTTAAACTGGTGCTCCGCAACCCGGATGAAACCAGATCGGATTTCATGTCCGGTGCCGATTTTTCTTGCCCGGTCAGCAGGG
>JADLAF010000216.1 GCA_020848375.1 Ignavibacteriaceae bacterium | reverse complement strand
TTCCTGAGAAATAGGATTTTAACCGGTCACGGAGAGATTTTGCCTTGCCGATATACACCGGTTTATTAACTCTGTCCAAAAAATAATAAACGCCCGGGGCATCCGGAACGCCACTGATGGTTTCGACCAGGTTTTGATTAACCTGAAGTCGGGCAGGGGTTGGTTTAGCGCTGGTCTCAAAAGTTATCAGGTCATTCAGCCGGAAATCAGGGTTCTCCGAAATTTTGGCTTTAAGCATCCGGTCAAGCACGCGCGCGGTGGTTTCTGCATCATAAATTGCACGATGAGCACCGGAGGAGCGGACCTTAAGATGAGCAGCTACATTGTTTAAACTCTTGCTGCGGAGAAAAGGGTACATCCGGCGGGCAAGTTTAAGAGTGCAGATTTTAATGGGCTTAAAACCGGGGTTGCCCGCCCTCTGAAACTCAGCCCTGATAAAGCCCATATCAAACTGGAGATTATGACCTACAAGCACCGTACCCGCAAAACGATCCTGAAGTTGGGGGAGCATCTCTTCAAAATAGGGGGCATCTTCCACCATATCATCAGAGATTCCGGTGTAATTGGTTATGAAGGTGGAAATGGAACGTCCGGGATTGACAAATGACTGAAATGAGTCAATAATCTCCCCATTTCGGTAGCGGACAACTCCAATCTCAATAATTCTCTCAAATGTTGGTCTTAAACCGGTGGTTTCAACGTCCACAACCGCAAAAGTTACATCTTTTATATGCAAATTGAACATAAGTCGGAAAATATGAAAAATTGGATAATCCTCATTCTTTTTAGTTACCCTTAAAATAAATATATTAATTTTTAACATTTTTGAAGATATGAACACCTTAGGAATCCTATTTATAGGGGATATCATTGGTAAACCGGGGCTGGATATGCTCAGGACCTGGATGCCCCCTCTGCTTAATAAATATAAACCCGATCTGGTTATCGTTAACGGCGAAAACGCTGCAGACGGCAAAGGGTGCACTGATAAAGAAGGGGAAGTGATTTTCGGGCTCGGCGCTCATGTCATCACCGGCGGAAATCATACATGGGACAGACCCCAGTCACAGGATTACCTGAAATCCAAAGCCAACGTCCTCCGTCCTCAAAACTATCCTCGCGGAACACACGGTACAGGACACTGCATTGTTGAAACCAAAAGCGGTAAAAAAGTTGCAGTGATGAACCTTCAGGGCCGTACCTTTATGGCCTCAATTGACTGCCCTTTCAGAGCATCTGAATGGGTCATCTCACGAGTGAAGCAGGAAACCAATATTATTTTTGTTGATTTTCATGCAGAGGCAACGGCGGAAAAAACGGCACTGGCTCATTTCTTAGACGGAAAAGTTTCAGTTGTGGTCGGAACACACACTCACGTTCAGACAGCGGATGAAAGAATTCTGCCAAACGGAACAGCTTTTATTACAGACGTTGGAATGACAGGACCTTATGAATCTGTCATCGGGATGAAAACGGTGGCGGCGGTCAACAGATTTCTCTATCAAACTCCACAGAAATATGAAACCGCGCAGAATGACGTTCACCTATGCGGTTTTTACAGTAAAGTTGATACTGAAACAGGAAAATCAGTTTTTATAGAAAGAATACTTCTTCCAGAGTTTGAAAAACAACGGCATGATCAATAATTTTTAATTGATATATAATTAGATGACAGTCTTAGACGGAAAAGAAACAGCAAAGCAGATACGAAAAGAGCTGGCTGAAAAAATATCAGCAGAAAAGCAGCGGAGCGGACGAGTCCCCGGACTTGCAGTGATACTTGTGGGGAGTGACGCGGCAAGTGAGATATATGTGAATAGTAAAGCGAAAGCATGCTTTGAGATTGGGATGAAATCCGTAATTGAGAAAAAGGATGTATCGCTTTCACAGTCAGAACTTTTTGCTCTCATAGAAAAATATAATCATGATGAAACCATCCACGGAATTCTGGTTCAGCTACCTTTGCCCAAAGGGCTGAACGAGCAGGATGTCATCAGTGCCATTTCGCCGGATAAGGATGTTGACGGATTTCATCCGGTGAACACCGGCAAATTAGTGAATGGTGAAGATACATTAGTGCCATGCACTCCGGCAGGAATTCATGAACTGCTGCTCAGATATAAAATACCAACTTCAGGTAAACATGCAGTAGTAGTGGGGAGAAGCAACATTGTTGGCAAGCCGATAGCGAATATCCTTATGCAAAAGAAGGATGGAGCTAATTGCGCTGTTACGGTGGTTCATTCTGCGGTTAAAAATATTGGAGACTATACGCGAAATGCAGATATACTAATTGCTGCAATTGGAAAAGCAGATTTTATAACCGGTGACATGGTGAAAGATGGTGCCTGTGTTATAGATGTGGGGATTAACAGAGTGGAGGTTGCATGGCTGCCAAAAGGATATAAAGTTACGGGGGATGTGAAATATGATGAAGTTTCAGCTAAGGTCTCGTATATAACCCCCGTCCCTGGCGGAGTTGGTCCGATGACAATAGCAATGTTACTAAGCAATACCTGGAAAGCATTTTCAAAAGAGATAGTATCATGAATGAATCAGATATATCAAGAGTAATAAATCAGGTTTTTCTCGAAAAGACGCTGCGTGATTTTTATTGCGCGGACGGCTCCTGCAAAGGGTGGGAAGTGGATGTACTCACCCGCGAAAAAACCGTCCGTCAGATTGTTGATGCCGGTGCTGAGCGTATCGCAGCAGGTATAGGTGTTGGTGAAACGCTGCCTGACCGCGGTATTGCCGGATATATAGACCACACACTGCTGAAACCTGACGCAACTCCGGAAGAAGTGATTAAACTTTGTGAAGAGGCAAAAAAGTTTTCATTTGCATCTGTGTGTATCAATCCGGGTTACGTATCGCTCTGCTCTGATATGCTCAGAGGAACGCGTGTGAAGGTCTGTACGGTTATCGGATTTCCATTGGGTGCAACAACCACCGAAGTAAAACGTTTTGAAGCCGAGCAGGCAATTAAAAACGGTGCAACGGAAATTGATATGGTTATTAATGTCGGGCGGCTTAAGCAGGGAGAGTATTCCTATGTTTTTAATGATGTACAGCAGGTGGTGCTTGCCGCAAAACCAAAGAGAGTATTAACAAAAGTTATTCTTGAGACCTCGCTTCTTACTGATGAAGAAAAAGTAAAAGCATGTGTTATCTGCAAGGATGCAGGTGCTGACTTTGTGAAAACATCAACGGGATTCTCCAAAGGCGGGGCAACCGTGGGTGATATCGCTCTGATGAGAAGAGTTGTCGGCTCCGCAATCGGGGTTAAAGCATCAGGAGGCATCAGAACCAGAGAAGATGCAGACGCAATGATAGCAAGCGGCGCAGACCGCATTGGTGCAAGTGCAAGCGTGAAAATTGTCTCCGGTGCCGGAGAGGAATCAAAGGGTTACTGAGCCAGTGGTTCTTCCTTTAATTATTACAAATGACGGGGACGGGTTTAATGCGGAGATTCCGACCCTGCCGGGATGTGAGTCATGGGCGCACACGGAAGAAGAAGTTATTGAAAAGATTTCGGAACTGGCGCGTTATTACATGAAACTTCCGCCATCAAAGAAAATTAAAACCGACCTGAAAGAAAAGGCGGGGAACACAATTCACTACCGGCTGATTTTTT
>JADLAF010000215.1 GCA_020848375.1 Ignavibacteriaceae bacterium | reverse complement strand
TATATACACCAATGTGCATTCCCGAAGGTGTGGCACATTGGCAGAGATCTACTAACCGCGATACCTGTAACAATTCGTTTGGCACGAACCATTTCCAGGTGCTTCCCTGAGACGCCGCAGACGAATTTTGAAGTTTGAGGTATGAAATCAAATGTGACCGTTTACCTTGCGTTACATTTTTTCTTTGCGCGAAACAGGGCTGAACACAGCCGGATTTAAAACTTTGCGTTACTTTGCGCTTACCTTCGTTTACTTTGCGTTTAAAAGGGGATCAGAAATTTAGGACAAACCAAACCAATTCACCCGACTCCGGAGAGGTTGTATATACGCGGCGGCTTTGTTTATTATTGATACGTTTTTCTCATGCTTCCCTGAGACGCTGCAATCGCAGCAGTTTTGTGTTTATATAAGTCCCGTTTTGCGATTGCAACGTCTCTACAAAAACAATTTTTCATTCCGCCTTCGGCGGATCATTTTTCATTCTTCATTTTTCCAAACCCGTAACCCAGTTTTTTCAGATCAACAATGAGTTTATCAAGGCGATGATAAAATTTATCCGTCCTGCGTGGATCGGAGCCGATATGTAGCAGCAAATGGAATCCGTTGAGAGTTGATTTCTTTTCATACTCCATGATTGATGCATATATCGAATCACTACTGAAATAATAACTCCCTCCGGTTTCAATGGGTATCGTCCAGTCCTGATTTGAGCGCGTACCGGGTGTATGATTTACCAGTTTCAGACCCAGATATTCTGTCCAGACTGCGATCGAATCATTATACCACTCATACGGGGGAAGATAATACGGTGCATCAGTTTTCGTAATACCGAACCGTTCCATTTCACGGTAATTATCAGCAACATCTTTTATAAACTGTTCGCGTGTCACCAGAAGCGAGTCACGGTTCTCCCATGAGCAGTAGAGAAGATGTTTATCACTGTGTGCACCGAGATAGTGACCTGTTTCTTTCAGGTTCTTTATCAGCTCAGCGAATTTTGGATTGCGATAAAAATCACCCGTAAAGAAAAACGATGCCTTGACCTCATACTGTTGCAGAGCTTTAAGTATCGTTCCATACCCGTCGGCAAACTCATGCCCGGTAAACACCAGGGCGATTTCCTTTTTGGTTGTATCACCGCGGATAAGAGCACCCTTATAGTATATATCGTTTTTATTCCCCTCCTGCTCAAGCTGTCCAAAGTAGTGGGTAAGTCCGGCGGTACCATCGTGAGTCGGTTCGTTGGTTACATAGTCGCCGTAGTCATCATGATACACTATCCAGCCCGGCTGAGCCGAGGCGAACTCATCTCCGTTAACTACCTTTACCCATTGCTGTTTGTCATAGATTGTCTGATATACCGGACCGTCAACCAGTCCGCCAGTGAGTTTGAAGTTATACAGATGCGCGAGTGATGAATGAGGGTCAAGCGGATACCTTGCACCTTCCGGTAACCCGATTATCATGCTCACGCCCCAAGGATTGCACCCGAGCAGCCAGTCACGCAGTGCTGTTTCTGTTTCAAGATACCGTAAATCACCGGTGAGATCGCGGTAAAGCATCATCTGTGTCATTGCTGCTGAGACCAAATTGTTCGAACACCAGATAAAGGGAATACCGATGCGGAAGGGATTCTTCAGCCCCCGCTGATATATACGCTCAATACCCTCTCTTATTCTGCTGTTGGCGTGTTCCTTTTTATCACCCCGCACCATTCCTGAGTGGTAATAATGAGCAAGATTAATGAATGGATACCACTGATAATGATTTGCTGTGTCAGCACCCATCCACGGGGTTACCGGTTCAATCTCAGCATACTGCTCAATATCGTTCAGGTAACTTCCCGCACCAGGCAAATTGAGAGCTGAAGTTGCTTTTACCATTTCAACTGAGGCAAGCTGCATATCATCAGCCCAGTTGTCTTCCTCATAGAAATAGGGTGCCCGCCCCGGTGCTGTCTGGCTTGCATCCGGATTTGCCTTTGCGTACTCAAACGCATCCTTTGCTCTGCGGTAAAGCTCCTCTGAAAGCTCCGGATAATAATCCCTCAGTATATATGATGCTTTTGCAAAGGCCGAAGCAAACTTTGCCACCGATGATGCTTTCCCCTCAGTGCGGTTTTTATATGCAAACAGCCCCTGCACCTCCCCGTTTATAAAATAGACGGGTCTCCCTTTCTCACGGTCGTAAGTTACTGTATCATGATTAGGGAGGCGGAATCCCCGGTGGTCTCGGTCATCAGCTATCTGATTGTAATATTCTCCCGGCGCCGGATTCATCTTCATCAGCCAGTTAATACCCCACTTCGCCTGATCAATGATATCCGGAATACCATTCTTACCTGGTCTGCCGGATGCATCATATATATCAGAAAATACCTGCCGGTTCTTTTCGTACGCAAACATCATCTGATAAACCACACTCGCGCTTGTGGTAACATAGCGCAGATAGTCTGATGCATCATGCCACCCGCCAACCACATCAAGCTCCTGAAACTGTTTTTCCGGATGATAAATGATATAACCGTCATTGGTGTGGCAGGAGTCATTCAGGAAAGGATTATAACCGCATTGCTGCTGGCGCATGTAGGAAAGAAGAATATCAGTTGAGCCGTTATAGACATCCGGACCAATACGAAAGACCTCCGAACGGAACTCCCCAGTTTTTATGTACCACGCACCACTTTTTGTGAATGAGGAAAAATCAAGCCGTGCGGTAAACCGGTACTGATGGAAAGGTGCATCCGGGCTTACTGTGGTGAATTTGCTTTCTTCCTTTCCGGTCAGAGCATCATGAAGTGTAAAATACTCCGGAGCCGGTGCATCCTTGCTGATATATACCGCATTCTTGATATCACCCGGCAGATATCCTGCCAGATTAACACGGATAAAACTCTGCCCGGAAACCAATCCGGTGAAAAT
Source organism: Ignavibacteriaceae bacterium (assembly GCA_020848375.1). GTDB lineage: Bacteria > Bacteroidota > Ignavibacteria > Ignavibacteriales > Ignavibacteriaceae > H2-BAC3. The sequence continues at coordinate 715 of JADLAF010000215.1, read as the reverse complement.
GAGTATTAAGAGAAAATGCTGCATAGCCCTCTCACACAATAGTAAATAAAAAAGCCGTCCGAAAATATAACTCCGGACGGCCTTAACCAAAAACAGAACCTCTATATATTGGTTACATCATAAAGCTGAGGAGAATACCTGCCGCAACCGCACTGCCAATAACTCCGGCAACATTGGGCGCCATAGCGTGCATGAGCAGATGGTTTGACGGGTCATATTGCTGACCCACCACCTGAGAAACGCGCGCGCTGTCTGGCACTGCTGAAACACCTGCATTTCCGATCAGAGGGTTTATTTTATCCCCTTCTTTCAGAAAGAGGTTCATGATCTTTACGAACATCACACCGCCGAATGTCGCAATAATGAATGAAATAGCTCCGAGACCAAAAATACCGAGTGATTTCGGCGTCAGGAATACACTCGCCTGAGTGGAAGCACCAACCGTAAGTCCGATCAGAATCGTTACGATGTCAATCAACTGTTTTGAGGCAGTGTCTGCAAGACGCTTTGTAACACCGCTTTCCTTCAGGATATTTCCGAAGAAAAGCATTCCCAGAAGCGGAAGAGCGCTCGGGGTAATGAAAGTGGTTAGTATCAGACCGAATATAGGGAAAATCAGTTTTTCAAGTTTAGAAACCGAACGGGCCGGCTTCATTCGTATCAAACGCTCCTTGCTGGTGGTCAGCAGTTTCATAATCGGCGGCTGAATCACCGG